>USAY01000122.1 GCA_900552755.1 uncultured Collinsella sp. | reverse complement strand
ATGCGGTAGTCGACAGCCTCGACCACCTTGGCAATGAGGTGCCCGGCGCGGTCGCGGTCGTGCACGATGAGCGGTGCAGGGTTGCGGGTGAATTGTTCCATTAGACGCTCTACGGCGGCACCGTCGGTGAGCGGGATATTGTCGCGGCGCAAGGCCTCAAGAACGAGGCGATGGCAATCCTCTTGAATGGGATCGAATGCCATGGGGCCTCCTTTGCTGCGGTTAGGGTTCAAATGTCTCTATATAAGGTTCTAGTTTACCCGCATGTGGCACACCGGGGGTGCCGCACTTGGACTTGCACCTTTGCACCACGAAGACGGATGTCGCACAAATGTCGGCACCTTGGACGACCGAGTGGTATCACGGTGCCGCAAACGGTCGATATTTGGCGGCGAACGGTATACGTTTTGGAGCGCCGCGATGCCGCCTGAGGCATATGGCCAACCTTGATAAAACGTTTGCCCAGCTTGGGACAATAACCGCAACGCAAGAGGTTCCAGGGATAGAAAAAACGTTTCATCATTGGCGGCTTTAGGTGAATAACTGACCAAGCAGAACGGTAAAATAGTGTTTGTCTGAGCGTTGAGTCGTTTAGACATCGCGCATTGTCATCGCCGGCAACGCGCAAAACGGTCCTAACGGAGCCAATCGGGTGCTCCGTTATATACGCAAGTCTAAGAGGGGCTTGTTTAGGAGGCACAGTATGGGACGTTTTACCAATCCTCGCGATCTGTACTTTGGTGAGGGCGCTCGCCACGAGGTAAAGAACCTCAAGGGCAAGAAGGCCATCATCGTTTCTGGCGGCAGCTCTATGCGCCGCGGCGGGTTCCTGCAGGACGTTGAGGCCGACCTCAAAGAGGGCGGTTTCGAGGTCAAGCTGTTCGAGGGCGTCGAGTCCGACCCGTCCATCGAGACGGTCATGAAGGGCGCCGAGGCCATGCGCGAGTTCGAGCCCGACTGGATTATCGCCATCGGTGGCGGCTCGCCCATCGATGCCGCTAAGGCCATGTGGGTCTTCTACGAGTATCCCGAGGAGTCCTTCGATAACATCATCCAGCCGTTCAGCTTCCCCGAGCTGCGTCAGAAGGCTCATTTCTGCGCCATCTCCTCTACCTCCGGCACCGCTACCGAGGTCACCGCGTTCTCCGTCATTACCGACTACGCCAAGGGCATCAAGTACCCGCTGGCCGACTTCAACATCACCCCTGATGTCGCCATCGTCGACCCCGAGCTCACCTACACCATGCCCGCCAAGCTGTGCGCTCACACCGGCATGGATGCTCTGACCCACTGCATGGAGGCCTACGTTTCCACCTGCGCCTCTATGTTCACCGACGCCAACGCTCTGCACGGCATCCGCGAGATCGTCGAGTGGCTGCCCAAGTCCTATGCTGGCGACCATGAGGCCCGTCAGCACATGCACGAGGCTCAGTGCATCGCCGGTATCGCCTTCTCCTCGGGCCTGCTCGGCATCGTTCACTCCATGGCTCACAAGACCGGTGCAGCCTTTGAGAACGGTCACATCATCCACGGTGCCGCTAACGCCATGTACCTGGGCAAGGTCATCCAGTGGAACTCCAAGGACCCGCGTGCTGCCGAGCGCTACGCTTACGTGGCCAAGGAGATCCTGCACCTTCCCGGCGAGACCAACGAGGAGCTCATCGCTGCGCTCGTCCAGAAGATTCGCGACCTCAACGACCAGCTCAACATTCCGCAGTCCATCAAGGATTACGCGAATGGCGGCGTGAAGGTCGACGCCGAGAACCCGCAGATGGTTTCCGAGGAGGAGTTCCTCGCGAAGCTCCCCGAGATCGCCGCGAACGCCGAGCAGGACGCCTGCACGCCCGAGAACCCGCGTGAGACCAAGGCTGCCGACTTCGAGAAGATCCTCAAGGCCTGCTACTACGACACCGACATCGATTTCTAATCGACTCTTGTTATCGTAACGAGGGGCTCCGCACGTATCTGTACGGAGCCCCTTTCTTTTTTCTTTTAGAGAATGGGATAGTTATGGCTGCAATTTTCAATAGCCCCAGCAAGTACATCCAGGGTCCGGACGAGCTCGCCAAGCTCGGCTCCTATGTCGAGCCGCTCGGCGCTAAGGCCCTCGTCATCGTGACGCCTTCGGGCAAGAAGCGCGTCGGTGCCAAGATCGAGGGCGGCTTTGCCGAGGCCAAGGCCGAGCTGCTGTTTGAGGACTTTAACGGCGAGTGCTCCAAGGGCGAGGTCGATCGCCTGGTTGCGCTCGCTCGCGACAACGGTTGCGACATCATCGTCGGCGTCGGTGGCGGCAAGATCCTCGACACCGCGAAGGCCGTCGCCTATTACCTGGAGTCCCCGGTTATCATTTGCCCCACCATTGCCTCGACCGATGCACCGTGCTCGGCGCTTTCGGTGCTTTACACCGATGACGGCCAGTTCGATAAGTACCTCTTCCTTAAGGCAAACCCCAATATCGTCCTGATGGATACGACGGTTATCGCGGCGAGCCCGGTGCGCCTGACGGTTTCCGGTATGGGCGATGCGCTCGCAACCTACTTCGAGGCCCAGGCGACGCACGATGCCGACGGCGGCACCTGCGCTGGCGGCAAGGGCAGCATGGCTGGTCTGGCGCTCGCCAAGCTCTGCTACGAGACGCTTATGGCCGATGGCGTCAAGGCCAAGGTTGCGCTGGAGAAGGGTGCGCTCACGCCTGCCGTCGAGCACATCATCGAGGCCAATACGCTGCTTTCGGGCATTGGCTTTGAGAGCTCGGGCCTTGCTGCCGCTCATGCCATCCACAATGGCCTGACGATGCTGCCCGAGTGCCACAGCATGTATCACGGCGAGAAGGTCGCCTTCGGCACTATCGTCCAGCTGGTACTCGAGGATGCCCCGACCGAGAAGCTCGAGGAAGTCTTGGGCTTCTGCATTGAGCTGGGCCTGCCGGTCACGATGAAGGAACTTGGCGTTGCCGAGCTTACGCGCGAGCAGGCCATGATTGTTGCCGAGGCCGCGTGCGCGCCCGAGGACACCATGTGCAATATGCCGTTTGAGGTGACGCCCGAGATGGTCGCAAACGCCATCCTGGGTGCCGACGCACTGGGCCACTACTATCTCATGGATGAGTAAATCAAGCTAAGGAAGGGGCAAAGCCAACAGATGGCTTTGCCCCTTTTTGCTATGGTGCAAAGGGGTCAGGGTACTTTGCACCCATCGTTGTTTGATGAAGGGTGGATTCTCGTATGGCGCTTCCTATGGTTTATGGCGGCCCCGGTCGGTATGTTCAGGGACCGGGGGAGCTTTCGCGCCAGGGCAGGTATTTGTCATGGTTGGGCTGCGCTGCCTATGTCTTGTTTGACCAGGGCACCGAGGATCGGCTGTGCAGGCAGATCGTCGATGGATTTCTGGATGAAAATCTAAGCGAGCCGTTCTTTAAGATTTATGACGGTCCGTGTACGGAAGAGGCCGTTGTAAAAATGGCTAAGGAAGCCCAGGCTGAGTATTGCGACATGGTGGTGGGTATTGGCGGTGGCAAGATGCTCGATATCGCCAAGGCCGTTGCGTTTTATGCCGAGTTGCCGTTGTGCGTATGCCCCACGGCGGCTTCGATGGACGGTCCGTGCAGCGCGATTTCGGTGCTGTATCACGAGGATAGGTCGTTCGACCACTACCTGATGCTCGAGAAGAATCCAGATCTGGTCGTGGTCGATACCAACGTGGTCGCGGCGGCCCCGCTGCGTATGACGGTCGCTGGCATGGGCGACGCACTGGCAACGTACTTCGAGGCGCGTTCGTGCGCCGCGGCGCACGGCATCAACGAACACGGTGGCGCGCCGGGGCACTTGGCTCTGGTCGCGGCTCGCGCCTGCTACGACACGCTCATGGAGTGCGGTGTCGCTGCCAAGCGCGATCTCAAAAAGGGCCGTATATCGCCGGCGGTTGAGCGTCTGATCGAGTGCAATATTCTGCTTTCGGGCGTTGGCTTTGAGAGCGGCGGTTTGGCGCTGGCGCATGCGATCGCCAACGGCCTGACGATTTTGCCCGAGTGCAAGGCCATGCACGGCGAGGCCGTGGCATTTGGCCTGGTGGTGCAGCTGCGCCTGGAGCGTGCGCCCGAGCTTGATCAGGTGCTCGAGTTTTGCCAGCGCGTTGGTCTGCCGACGACGCTCGCGGAGCTGGGCCTTGGCGAGATTTCCGATACCGATTTGCGGGATGTTGCAAATGCGGTCTTTAGAAACGAGCGTAACATGGCCAACGAGCAGGCCAAGGTGACCAAACAAAAGCTCGTGCAGCTCATGTGCGAGGCATAGTCTGGCGCTTGATTGACCTTGTGCGATCGAGGCGGCGATAGGCCATGGGCTATTTGCCGCAAAGATGCTCCGCGTGTAATTTGCCCGAGGCGTGGGCCGATAGCGTATCATTATCTCTTGCTTGTTTGCACTGCTCAGGGAGGGGCCGCGCATGGCGCAGGAACACGATCTGTTTGATGACATTATCGAGATCAGCAAGGGTTTCGACTTTCTTAAAAACCCGCTTGGCGGTGTGACCGATGCACTCGATCCGTCGGCGCCGCAGTGGAATCCTGCCGACTATAAGGAGCGTCCGCGCGGCAACACCATTCCGTGCCTGGCCTGCAAAAACGAAAAGAGCGGCTGCACCGCGTGCATGGACGTGTGCCCGGTGAATGCCATTGAGATCGAGGAAGATGCTATCGAGATTCTCGACAGCTGCCGTAAGTGCGGCCTGTGCGCCGCTGCTTGCCCGACGGAGGCGATCATCTCTCCGCGCCTTGCACCCAAAAACGTCTACGACGACATTGTCTCGGCGGCTACGAGCCACGAGACCGCCTACGTTACCTGCACGCGTGCCCTTAAGCGCATGCCGCGCGAGAACGAGGTCGTCGTCGCCTGTGTGGGCGATATTACGGCCGAGACCTGGTTCTCGGTGCTGGCCGATTATCCCAACGTGAGCGTGTACCTGCCGCTGGGCGTGTGCGATAAGTGCCGTAACACCGGTGGCGAGGACATCCTGGGCGAGGCCATTGCCACCGCCGAGGAGTGGGCGGGCACAGGCATGGGTCTGGAGGTCGATCCCAAGAGCCTCAAGTGCCATAAGCGCCGCGAGTACGAGCGCAAGGAGTACATGGAAAAGATCGCCCGCACCACGGGTCTGACCGTGACCAAGCTCAACCCGGCAACGGCGGCGCTGGCCTCGGTGACGCAGAAGCTCAAAGCCCACCGCCACCAGATTACCCAGCTCGAGCGTACGCTCAACACCATGTGCGGCACCACGACGACCAAGCGTCGCCGT
>USAY01000121.1 GCA_900552755.1 uncultured Collinsella sp. | reverse complement strand
CCTTCGCCGCGCTCGATGATCTGGATGCCGTCGATCTCGTCCTTCTCGTCCTTCTTTTGAATCAGACCCATATCAGTTACTCCTTGTTAGGAAACATAGTCCTCAATAGAATACGCCCGACAGAGTGCCGGGCGTATTGATTCTTAGGTTATACGCAAACACTTAAGTACTATTTAGGCATTTGCAGCCTGCATGTCTTAGGCCAGGTGCGCGATAACGGCATCGGCAAAGGCCTGCGTGCCCACGGCCCCCTCGACGGAGCCGGTCTGGGCACGACGCACGTCACCGGTAACCTGCTCGCCCTCGTCGAGCGTGGCAGACACGGCGGCACGGATGCGATTGGCAGCGTCGTTCTCGCCCAGGTGATCGAGCATCATCGCAGCAGAGAGAATCTCGGCCGTGGGGTTGGCGATATCCTGGCCAGCGATATCGGGCGCAGAGCCGTGCGTTGCCTCGAAGATGGCGCACTCGGCACCGATGTTGGAGCCGGGGGCCATGCCTAAGCCGCCTACCAGACCGGCGCACAGGTCGCTCACGATGTCGCCGTACAGGTTGGGCAGCACCAGGACATCGAAGTCGTTGGGGTTCTGGACCAGGCCCATGCAGGTAGCGTCAACGATCTTGTCGTTGAACTCGATATCGGGATAGTTGGCGGCCACCTCGCGCGCCACGCGCAGGAACAGGCCGTCGGTC
This sequence comes from uncultured Collinsella sp., assembly GCA_900552755.1. GTDB lineage: Bacteria > Actinomycetota > Coriobacteriia > Coriobacteriales > Coriobacteriaceae > Collinsella. Next base: position 4,611 of record USAY01000121.1, on the reverse strand, counting down.
GCCTTCATGATGTTGGCCTTATGCACGGCCGTCACCTTTTTGCGGCCGCAGCGGCGGGCGTACTCAAAGGCGTACTCCACAATACGGCGGCTCTTGGCGATGGAGATGGGCTTAATTGAAATGGCGGAATCGGCGGCAAAGGTCTTCTGGCCCGAGCGCTCAACGAGCTGCGAGAGCTCCTCGACCTCGGCAGTGCCCTCATCGAACTCGATGCCGGCGTAGAGGTCCTCGGTGTTCTCGCGCACGATGACCAGGTCGACGTCGCGGAAGCGCGAGCCGTCGCCCGGCTGCGACAGGCAGGGGCGCACGCAGGCGTACAGGTCAAAATGCTTGCGCAGGGCGACGTTAACGCTGCGGAAACCCGTGCCGACCGGCGTGGTGATGGGACCCTTGATGGCAACCTTGGTCTCGGCGACCGCATCGAGCACGTGCTGGGGCAGCGGCGTGCCAAACTCGTCCATGACGCCGGCACCGGCCTCCTGGACGTTCCAATTGATCTGGACACCGGCGGCCTCGACCACGCGGCGCATGGCCCGCGTAATCTCGGGACCGATACCGTCACCGGGAATCAGGACTACATCGTGCGCCATAATCTGTTACTCCTCGTCTTCGGCGTCGTCAGATTTTTTAACGCTAGCACGCTTCTTCTTTTTGGAGAGATCCAGGCCAAAACGTTTAACAAGCATTTCGCAAATCTCGCTCGAACGGGCTTTGAGATAGCTACCCTTGCCGTTCTCGGCATCGAACTTAAGGCGCAGCGCGAGCTTCTCGGCGACCTCGGCGTCAATCTCGCCCTGGCCAAACTCGTACAGGCACCCGAGCATATCGCGATACTCAAGGTCGCCGTGGTAGCACTGGATGGCCTCGTCCAGGATGGGCCAAGCCTCGCGCGAACGCTCGACACTCGTGGCGCCCCACACGCACAGCAGGCGGAAGGCGGCATAGCGCAGCGTGGAGGAAATCTCGTCGAACAGCGCGGCCTCGGCGCCCTCAAAGGCGTCCTCCATCTGCTCGGGGCAGGTGGTGGCGAGCGCCGCCAGGGCATCGAGCGCCTCCCAGCGGGTCTGTGCCTCGGGGCGGTCGAGCGCCTCGATCAGCGCTGGCACGCAGGGCACGACGCGCTGCGGATCGCGCTCGGCAAGCAGGTGCAGCACACGGGCGGCAAACTGGCGGATGCGGCGCGTGGGGCAGCCGAGCTCTTGGACCAGGCGGTCGACGGCGTTCTCATTCTCCTCTGCCAGCTGAAGCTGTGCCAGCTCCTCGTCGGTGAGCTGTTCGTCTTTATTTTCTGCCATAGTTACCTCTTCTTACTATTTCTTAGCGTGCTTGCCAGCACCCTTGCTGTCATCGGTGACCGAGATGAGCTGTCGGTCGGCCGCGCCATTGCGACGTGCGCGGCGGCGCTCCTCGGCGTCGCCCGCGTCGGCGGCGGCTCGATGAGCCTTGTTGACGTTAAAGACCTCGTCGTGCTTGCGCCACGGGCCAACGGACTCGCCAAAGCTCATCTTAAGACCGGCGATAAAGCCGCCGAGCCAGCCGATCGGCGCAAACTGCACCAGCGGAAATAGCGAAAACACCCAGGTCAGCAGGACGACTGCCGCCGCACCCGCAAAGTTGGCGATCCAGTAGTCGCGCTTGGTGATGACGCGCTTTTCGCACGCCCACTGGCCGCACAAAAAGCCGATGTAGATCGCAAAGAGAAAGAGCAGCAGCGCAAGCACCACGAACGTCCAGCTCATGGGCGCTACTCCCCGTGATGGTGGCCGCAGCAGCACTCGTGGCCGTCGTCATGGCCGTGGCCGCCGCAGCACTCGTGGTCCTCGCCGTGGTGATGGCCACAACCGCACTCATGGTCCTCGCCGTGCTCGCCGCAACCGCAGCCGTCCTCGTGGGCACCGTGCTCCTCGGGGCGATACTGCGACCAGTCCAGACCGGCGGCGATGGCGTCGGCCTCCTCCTTGTAGAGGACCGTGATGGCCTGGGTGCCCAGCTTGGCACCACCGATGGCGTCGAGCATGTCGTAGAGCGTAAAGGCCACGTCGGCGCCGGGCAGCGCGAGCTCGCGGTCATCGGCGTAGGCGAGCGCCAGACGCAGGTCCTTAATGAAGTGCTCGACCATAAAGCCGGGCTTGTAGTCGCCGTCGAGCGCCTTGGGAGCCAGGCTCTCCATGGCGCCGGACTTACCGGTACCGCCCAGGATCATCTGGCGGGTCTTCTCCAGGTCAAGGCCGCTCAGCTCGGCAAATGCCATGGCGTCTGCCATGCCGACCATGCAGGCGCCCAGCGACACCTGGTTGGCGAGCTTGGCAGCCTGGCCCTTGCCGGCGCCGTCGAAGCAGCAGATGTTGGCCGCAAAGGTGGCAAGGATGTCGCGGACCGGCGCGATGTCGTTCTCGGTAGCGCCCACGATAGCCGTGAGCGTACCGGCGATAGCGCCCGACTCGCCGCCGGTGACGGGGCAGTCAAACGCCATGCGACCAGAAACCTGGGCGGCCTCGGCAATGTCGCGCGCCAGCTCGGGCGAGCTTGTGGTGAGGTCGATCAGGACCGCGCCGGGCTTAGTGCACGCGAGCAGGCCGTCGCCCGCCAGGTAGAGCTCCTCGACCTCGGAGGGATAACCCACCATGGTAAAGACGACGTCGGCGTTCGCCACGGCATCTGCCGGCGTATCGGCCCAGACGGCACCGCGCTCGATAAGCGCGGCGGCCTTGGACTTGGTACGGTTGTTGACCGTGACGGGATAGCCGGCATCCAGGATGTGGCCGGCGATGGGGGCACCCATGATTCCGGTGCCGATAAATGCGACGGAGAGCTTGTTTGCCATGAAACCTTTCCTTTTGGGTTGGGTGTTGTTACCAGGTTGAATACTCGGTGCCAGCGTTTGGGCTGTGAGTTGGGATCGATTACGGCCGCGTTACTTGCCTACTGACCGCGCACGCGGCGGGCGATGCGGTCGGAAAGCGACGCCTTGTCGGCGCGGTTCTTACCCCAAAACGCGCAGGCCACCATGCCGGGGCCCACGTGCGAGCCGATGGTGGGGCCCACGGAGCTGCGGATGATCGTGACGTCGGCGCAGCCCTCCTCCTTGCGGATGGCGGCTTCGAGCCAGTCGCCGTCCTTGTCGGCATCGGCCGTCATGATGGCGATGGGCATGGTGCGGTCGGGCACGTAGTTCTCGCGGAACGACTTAAGGATGGACTTGAGCGCCTTCTTGCGACCGCGATTGACGCCGATCAGCGACAGCGAGCCGGCCAAGTCGTAGGACAGCTCGGGTTTGACGTCGAGCTTTGCCGTGAGCTGTGCCGCCGCGGGCGGAATGCGGCCGCCGGCAGCCAGCGCATCGAAGCTCTCGAGCGTAAAGTAGCCGTGGACGTAGGTCTTTGCCTCGTTTGCCCAATCGACCAGCTGCTTGGCGGTCAGTCCCGCCGAACGCTGGCGCACGGCCTCGAGCGCCAAGAGCGCGCCGGTCGCGCAGGGCAGAGCGTTGTCGACTACGTAGAGCTCAAAATCGGGATACTCGGCACGCACGGCGTCCGCCGCCTGGCACGCGGAGTTGTAGCTCGACGACAGCGCCGAGGTAAAGCACAGGTAGACCGTGGGCGTGCCCTCTTTAGCACACTCGGTAAAGAACTCGATATAGCGACCGAGCGACACGGCGGAGGTAGACACGCGGGCACCGGCGCGCATGCGGTCGTAAAACTCCTTGGGTGTGATGCTCGACCAGATGTCATCCGTGCGCTCCTCGCCATCGATAATGAAGGGGAAACCCAAGATATCGACATCGAGGTTCGCGGCGACCTCGGGGCTAAAGTCGCAGCAGGTATCGACGACGATGCGGCAACGGTCCGAATGACCGGCGGATGCGGCCTTGTCCATCAAAGCGACTCCTTACGTAAAAAGGCGGCCACCCGCATGGGATGGCCGCCAACCGTTAACTCATGCAAGTTAACGTATTTTACTCGTCAAGTGTTTCGATGCGGGGCTTGATGATGCCATATCCACCATTCTTACGGTGATACACCACATTGATAAGGCCGGTCGTCGCGTTCTCGAACACGTAGAAGTCGTGGCCGAGCAGATCGGTCTGCACCAGCGCCTGCTCCTCAGTCATCGGGGTGACGTCGATGACCTTCTCGCGGACGAGCAGGTCGTCCTCCTCCTCGGGCAGCAGCAGGTCGGCCAGATCCTCGACGCGCTCGACCGGTGCGACATCCGCGGCGCTGGCACCGCCCTGGCGGTTGTCCACGACCTTGGTCTTGAACTTGCGCAGCTGGCGGGTGACCTTATCGGCGGAGAGATCGATGGCGGCATACATATCTGCGCCGTGCTCGGCAACGCGAATCACCGAACCGCGGGCACGAGCCGTGACCTCGACGATTGCCGGGTTGGGGTTCGAGGGGTTCTTCTCATAACGAAGCACGACGTCGACTGTCATGGGCTCGATGTCGAAAACCTTGAGCGCCTCGCCGATTTTCTCATCCACATGCGCACGCAGAGCATCGGTTACCGTCGTCTTGCGTCCAGAAACCTTGATATCCATACGTGGCTCCAATCTGCCTCGGGGACTTACTGTACTGGCTATGTACCCATTGCCGTGCATTTAATCACGCG
>USAY01000120.1 GCA_900552755.1 uncultured Collinsella sp. | reverse complement strand
GCGCCAAGCCGCACTACGCGGAAAGCTCAAAGCCGTACTTAGCCCAAATCTTCTGCGCCTTCTTGTTGGTCAGGCAGAAGTCGATGAACGCCTTGGCCTCGTCGGCATGCTCGGAGCTCTCGGCGACAGCACCGGGATACACGATAGGCTTGTGCGAGTCCTCGGGACACACAAAGGCCTCCTCGATACCGTCGTAGCGGAAGATGTCGGAACTGTAGACAAAGCCAGCCACGCAGTCGCCCGTAGAAACGTAGGCGGCAGCGGTGCCGACCTTGTCGGCCAGCGCGACCTTGTCGGCGATCTCGGGCACGTACTCGCCGTCATCGCCCTCGGTGCCGGTGTAGAGGCCCACAGAAGCCAGCGCCTGGTTGGCGTACTTGCCGGCGGGAACGGTCTTGGCGTCGCCGATGGCGATCTTGCCGTCCAGATTCGCGACGTCGGCGATGGCCTCGACCTTGGTGTCGGAGCCCTCGGCGCGAATGATCACGAGATCATTGACGAACATGTCCTCGCGCGTATCGGTATCGACGAGCTCGCCGGCCTCGGCGTCGTCCATGGTGCCCTTGGAGGCCGTGATGAGCACGTCGACGGCGGCACCGGCGCGCATCTGCTCGACAAGGTCGCCAGACGCCTTAAACTGCGTGTCGGCAAACGTAGTGCCGGTCTGCTCGGTGTAGAGCCCCTGAACCTCGGGCAGGGCCTTCTCGAGCGAGTTGGCGGCAAAGACCTGCAGCTCGACAGCCTTCTTCTTAGAGGAAGACTTGGCGGAGCCGACATCGGAGCCAGCGGGCTCGGACGTCTTGTTGCCCGAGCAGCCGGCAAGGCCAAGGCCGGCGGCAGCGGCAGCAGAAAGCGAGACAAAACCGCGGCGTGAAACCATATCGAACATATTCAACCCTTTCGAACGCTATGCCCGGGCACCCCGCCGCAGGCTTTATTCTGTTACTAGATTATACTTACGCGCGAATAATGATAGTGAGAAATTATTCTTGCCAGAGAATATAGTTTCGAGTTGCCGTGCACCTCGGCGTCGCTTCGGCGGAAAACAAAGGCGGAGCAGCCGTTCAGGTCGCCCCGCCGCAGGTAAACCGCTTAGTTGGTATGTCCGCCGCCCGCCGTCATTTGGGCCGCATGCTCCAGCTGATCGCTCACGGCCTCCCAGCTTTCGCGGGCCGCTTTCGTGGATCCCGGAAAGTTGATGACAAGCGTATGCCCACGCTGCATGCACACGGCGCGCGAGAGCATGGCGCGGCGCGTCTTGGTCATCGAGTAGGCACGGATTGCCTCGGCGACACCCGGCACATCACGGTCACAGACGGCACGCGTCGCCTCGGGTGTCACGTCGCGCATCGAAAGACCCGTGCCGCCGCAGGTGAGCACGACATTGGCGTGGCACGCATCGGCAGCTTCCACAATGGCATCACCAATCTCGCTAACGTCGTCGCGCACGACCACATGTGAGGCAACCGTCCATCCCTGCGCCTCGATGAGCTCCTCGAGTGCGGCTCCAGCCTCGTCCTGCGCAAGATCGCGCGTATCCGAGCACGTCACGATCGAAATTTTCAACTCCATAGCGTTCCTCCTATAGCACCGTTCCCTCAGGCAGGTCGACGCGCACGACGTCCACGACGTCGCCCGGCTTGAGCTCACACGGCCCTTCGTCAATACGCAGCAGGCAGTTGGCCCGCTGCATCGTGCCGAGCAGCGCCGAATTCTGCGTCTTGGCCTCGGTCACCAACAGCTCACCGGTCTCGGGGTCGCGCAAAACCGTGGCGCGATCGAAGAAGCGTCGGTCCTGGCGCTTCTTCACGCAGTGCGTCAATATCGCCTGCTGCACGGGACGCGCACCCTCGGCAAAGCCGCGCATCTTGCGGATCGCCGGACGAGCGAGCATTTCAAAGCCCACATACGCCGCGGCCGGATTGCCTGAAAGCCCCAGGTAGGGCTTACCTCCGAGCAAGCCAAACGTGATGGCCTTGCCGGGACGCATCGAGATGCGGTCAAACAGCACCTCGCCCTCGCGCCGGACGAGCGCCGTCACGAAATCGTAGTCGCCCGCCGAGGCGCCACCGCTCGTAATGACAAAATCGCACTCCTGCACGGCGCGATGCACCAGATCGGCAATCGCCTGCTCATCATCGGGCGCAATGCCGTAGAACACGGGCTCGGCGCCGGCATCGAGCGCCTCGGCCATCAGCGCCGAGGAGTTGGAATCGCGAATCTGACCGCGCGCAGGCACCTTACTCGGTGCGACCAGTTCCGTGCCCAGCGAGATGATGCCCACACGTGGGGCAGCGTGCACCTTCACGCTCGCGTATCCGGCACTTGCCAGCAGACCCGCGCCCGCCGGAGCCACGACCTCGCCGGCGTGCATCACAACATCGCCGGCATGGGCCTCCTCGGCAGCAGAGCGAACGTTCTCCCCCACTTTAGCAGGCGCCGAGAAGCGAACGTGCGAGCCCTCGTTGCCGTCGCCATCGAGTACGTCGACGATCTCGTACTTCACCACGGTATCGGCACCTTCGGGTACCGGCGCGCCCGTCATGATGCGGACTGTCTCGCCCGCGCCGATTGTGCCCTCAAAGACATGGCCCGCGGCCTCATGTCCGATAACGTCGAGCGTCACCGGCGCCTCGCCAGACGTCTGCGCCAAGTCCGCCGAGCGCACGGCATATCCGTCCATAGCGCTGTTGGCAAACGGCGAGATGTCGATATCGGCCACCGCGTCCTCGGCCAAGGGAAGACCGGTGGCCTGCCACACGGGACTCTCGACGAGATCGGTCGGAGCAACGTGCGACAGAACAATCGACTGCGCGTCCTCCAGCGGAATGAGCTTCTCTGTCATATGCACCTCTTAATGCCACGGCGCACAACGGGGGCGCCGATTCTTTATGCTTGTCTAAGTATAATCCCCGACGCGTGACCGCGACTTGGCCTGTACCCGCAAATACACCTGTCGGCCGCAAGCCGCGAAACAGAATGGAAACCAACCCATCGGCTCGTCGCGTTTACCGCGTTTTATAATGCTCGTGATGCAACCAAAAAGAGGAACGTATGGCTTTTACCGACAAACCCGAAAGCGCAAACGAGGCGCAGGATCATTCCCAGCCGCTCGACGACAGCGGCTTTTTCTCCCTTAACGACGTCATCATGGCAGGCAGGCATCAGATCACCCGCTCCGAGCATCTCTTAGCTGCCGACACGCGCCGCAACGTCCGCAACCTACTCGCGAGTGCCAAGCTGCTCGTACTCGTCGTCATCGTCTCGCTCGCCATGGGCGTTGCCGCTTGGGCGTTTTTGGCCTCGCTGAATATCGCGACCGATTATCGCGAGCAACATGCGTGGGTGTACGCGCTGCTTCCCGCTGTGGGCGTTGCCACCGCATGGGTGTACAAAAACCACGGTCTTGCCGCCAAGCGTGGTAACAACCTGGTCATTGACTCCGCCCTGGGCACACGCCTCATCCATATGCGCATGGCCGTCCTCACCTTCATCTGCTCAACGCTCACGCACCTAACGGGCGGATCGGCCGGTCGCGAGGGAGCCGCGGTGCAGATTGGCGGCACCATCGCCAGCAACATCTCGAGCCTTGCCCACCTCAAAAAGCATGACCACCACGACCTCATGCTCGCCGGCATCTCGTCGGCCTTTGGCGCCGTGTTCGGCTCGCCCCTTGCCGGAGCTTTCTTTGGCATGGAGATGTGCTTTATCGGCAAGATCGACTACACCGCAGGCATCTACTGCCTGGTCGCCTCGTTTACCGGCTACCTTACGTCGCTTGCCTTGGGAACCGAGTACGAGGCGAATGTTATCGCCAGCGTTCCCAACATGACACCACGAACGGTTGTCATCGTAGTCATCAGCGCCATCATCTTTGGTCTCACCGCACGTCTCTTTGCCTGGTCGGTTCGTACCGTCAAGAGCCTGTACGGCCGCTTTATCACCAACTATATTGCTCGCGCACTCGTGGGCGCGCTCGTGGTGCTCGCGGCCTACGCGATGCTCGACGCCTGGAAGTATGCCGGCCTTGCCACCTGGCTCTCGGGCGCCGGATTTGCCGGCAACACCACCCTGGCGGACGCAGCCATCAAGTTGGTCGTCACAGCGCTTACCCTGGGCGCGGGCTTCCAAGGCGGCGAGGTCACTCCCCTGTTTGGCATCGGTGCGGCGCTCGGCGGCTGGATCGGTTGCCTCGTCGGAATCGACCCCAGCTTTCTGGCAGCGCTGGGTATGCTCGGCGTGTTCTGCGCCGGCCTCAACGTGCCCATCACCACCTGTATGATGGCCATCGATCTGTTCCACGGCACGGCCGCCGGGTTCTTTGTCATCGTGGCCTTTATCAGCTATCTCGTCGGCGGCCACCGCGGCGTGTACCCCGCCCAGCGCATCATCTCACCCAAGCGTCGTTCGCTTATTGTGGATGAGGGCGGTACGGTAGCGGATGCTATCGAGCGCCACAACGACCTGATAGAGTAGACGTAAATATTCGCCGTGCAGCCACAATCGGGGGCAATTCGACCTGAGCGCGACCGCACCGTCACGTCATACGCCGGGAGTCGCCCCATGCACGCAACTGATTTTGGTCGCACGCTCATCATCGCCAACCCAGCCGCCCAGTTGGGTGCGGCGCGCGAAGTTGCCGAGCGCCTGCAACGCTTTATGGACATGACTGCACGCGCATCCCAGTTTGACCTGGTGCTAACCGAGCGCATGGGACACGCCAAGGAGCTTGCCGCACAGGCTCAGGGCTATCGCACCGTTATCGCCCTTGGCGGCGACGGCGTGATTCACGAGGTCGTCAACGGGCTTATGACGCAGGATGAGGCGGTCCGCCCCGCTCTCGCCATCCTACCCGTGGGCTCCGGCAACGATTTTGCCCAAACACTCGGCATCGACGATTTCTCCGGTAAGGATTTTGGCGCGCTGCTCTCCTGCGAGCTGCAGCGTCAGGACATCGGGCGCATTCGCTCATGGAACCCCGCAAGCGGTAGCGGCGAGGCTTCCGTTGAGTACTACGACCAGACGCTTTCGATCGGCATCGATGCCGCCATCGGCCTGGGCACCACCGAGCTGCGCAAAAAGACGGGTCTCGCCGGCACTCCGCTCTACACTCTCTCGGGACTTGAGCAGTTTGGCCTACGCTATCGCAATTACCCCATGACAGCCAGCTTTGACGACGCGCCCGCCGAGCGCGTGAGGGCGATCATCATGGCGATTCAGCTGGGCCCCACCTATGGCTCGGGCTATCGTATCTGCCCCGATGCCGACCCCTGCGACGGCATGCTCGACGTCTGCTACGCCTGCGGCCCCGTCCCTCGCGCGGTTGCCCTGCCTATGTTTCTTTCGGCT
>USAY01000119.1 GCA_900552755.1 uncultured Collinsella sp. | reverse complement strand
ACGCCTCGACGGCATGATCGCTATACGCGGTCACAAACACAATCGCCGGCGGATTCTTAAGCTTATGCAGCGCCTCGGCAAGCTGCAGACCAGAAGCACCGGGCATCGAGATATCGAGAAATACGACATCGACGCGGCTTTCCATCAACATCTCAATGGCGGAGCGGACGCTCGACGCCTCAGTGATCGTGCCGATCTTGCCCGTCTGCTCGAGCAAGAAGCGAAGTTCCGAACGGGCCGGGGCCTCATCATCCACAATCATCGCACGCAGCATAGGGATTAAACCTTTCGTCAACAAACTACGCTGGGCATCCGCCGCTCGGCGTTGAGCCCATAGCCTTTTATTTTACTCTTGAATGTCAAAGATGCTCTCTGACAAATCAAGATGCAGGAGCACTTTGGTGCCCTTGCCCGGCGCCGATTCGACGCGCGTATAAGAGTGCGGTCCATAAAAGCGATGGATGCGCTCAGAAATATTGTGCATGGCCACGCCGGCGCCGCCGCCTTGCGGGGAACTGGCATCGGGGCGGGCGGAGCGCTCATCAAACAGCCTGGCGGCGGTGCCCTCGTCCATGCCCACGCCGTTGTCGGCCACGGCAATCAGGATTGCGTCGTCGCCGTCTTGATGGACGGTCACATCGATCTGCAGGGCATCGCCATCGCCCATGCCATGCCGCACGGCGTTCTCGACAATGGGCTGGATTACAAAGGCCGGGACCAATGTGTCCTCGATATCCTCGGAGACATCGAAGGTCGCCAGTACGCGGTCCTCGCCAAAGCGCGCCTTCTCAAACGTCAGGTAGCGCTTGGTCTGGGCAACCTCGCGCGAGACCGGGATAAGCGACCCCGAGTTGTCGAGCGTGGCGCGATAGAACGAGGAAAACTCGCGCAGCAGCTCGCGGGCACGCAGCGGATCGGTGCGTGTAAACGACGCGATGGTGTTGAGCGTGTTGAACAGAAAGTGCGGATTGATCTGCGCCTGCAGGGCACGCACCTCGGCACGTGCCGTCAGTTCCTTTTGCACCTCGAGCTCGTGGATGGCGAGCTGCGTGGACAGGATCTCGGCAAAGCCCGAGGCGAGCGCATACTGGGTACGGTCGACGGCGCGCGGGGTCTTGTAGTAGAACTTGAGCGTGCCGACGGTACGGTCGCCCACCTTGATGGGCGCGATGATACCGGCGGGAACCTGGTTGTGCGAGCCATCCGAACCCACCACGTCCACCACGCGGTTGAACGACTGCACGATGCCGTGCTCAATGACGTAGCGCGTGGCGAGCGTGTGGATGGGCGAATCGGGCAGCAGCTTTTCCTCGAACTCGCCCGCGCAGGCCAGCACGTTGCTCTCATCGGTGATGGCAACGGTCATGGCACGTGTCTCGGGCAGAATACGCCGGCACACCAAAAGCGCCGATTCCTGCGTCAGGCCGCCCTTAATGTCCTCGAGCATGGCCGAGGCAACCGAGAGCGTCTCCTCGGTGTACTGGGAGCGTACCGAATCGGGATTGAGCGTCAAATAGATAAAGATGCACAGGAAGATGCACAGCAGCGCACAGGCGATCACCGTGGCAATCGGCTCAATGCCAGTCGCCAGGGCAAAGATAAAGTACACCAACACGCAAACGGCGCAGACAACGGCGATGATGCGAAAGATTGAAATTGAATTATCGCGCTGGGCGCGGCGGTCGATCATTCAGCCCCCTCCAGGATGCTAATCAGTTGTGCGTCGCGCCAAAGTTCATCCATGATCTTGGGCCAGAAACTCTGAAAACGCAGGTAGCTTGCGGCGTTTTGGCGGGCATAGGTCTTGGCCTCGTCAATACCGTGACGCCAGATGCGCAGATATCCCTCGTGCTCGCGGGTAAACACGCTGCGAACCATGGCGGTCTTGCGCACGCGGTCGTCGAGCTCGCGCGAGATCCACGGACCCGGATAGGGCATGAGCGATGCGGCCGTAACCGGAATGAGCTCCTTTTGGTGCGCAGCGAACGTCAGCTTGGCCCGCTCGTAGTACCAACGGTACACGTCCTGCATAAAGCGCGGCGAGCGCTTCTCGGACTCGGGCGGCAGGTGGCGCACAGTCCACTCGTTATCGAACCACACGTCATAGCCGAACATGCGCATGTTAAACAGGTAGTCCAGATCCTCGCCGCGGGTGATAAACGGGTCGAAGGCCACGCGCGTAAAGGCGCGGGCGTGTAGGGCCATCAGGCCGCCGCACACGTAATTGGAACGCGAGATGCGGGTGCCCGAGAGCGCTTTTTTCATCCAGCGATTGAACTCGATACGCTTGGTCCACCAGCGATGGCAAATGCCCACTTTGTCCGTGGGAGCCAGCGGCGACCCGTCGCGATCGTAAAAGTATCCGCTCTTGACTAAAATCGGCAGGCCCTGACGCGTCTGTTGGCCCAGCGCATAGGTCGAACGCTTCATAAAGTCGGCATCGATGACGGTCTCGTCGTCATCCAAAAACACAACCGCGTCGTGCCCCAGCACCGCCGCACAGGCAAGACCCATGTTGCGGATGGCACCGTAGCCGCGCAGGCTCACGCACTCGCCCGAGCCTTTGGGCGCGATCTGCGCCACGCGGTCGGCAACACGCGAAGCCTGAGTATTGGTAACGATGGTGACCTTAAGCGTGGGATGCGCATTAACGATTTCGTGCACGCGATGGGATACGTCGGCCGTGGCAGAAACCGGACAGACCACCAAGAGAATGATGCGCGGAATGTCGCGCACCTGTTCGAGCGAAGTCAGGCAGCGATCGAGTTCCGGGTTGGCAGCATTGAGCGACGTCGAGTGATCGTAGGTGCCGGGAGCGTTTGCTTGGGTATCATCGCCCGCCCAATATGTTGGGATCACAACCGTGGCGTTCATACCTTTACCCTCCTTGCAACACAAAAACGGGGCGCCGCCAAACACAGGCGACGCCCCGCGACCTAGCTGGTTCCATCATACCCACTTGGGCTAAACATTGTTCGGAAGTCAGAATGATTTATGCGGCTACTTCCAAAAGAGTACTGCAGATAGGCACAATTGCTGTGCTGAGCCCGGTTGCCTTACGCCGCCGCCTGAGACATGCGGGACAGACGGACCAGCAGTACAAAGCCCACCACCAGCAGCACGCCGATAGACAGGACGCCCAGCGAGGGGTTGCCGGTCAGCGAGGTAACGACCGACACCAAGAAGGTGCCCATAACACTTGCATAGCGGCCAAAGATATCAAAGAAGCCGTAGTACTCGTTGGACTTTTCCTTGGGGATAATGCGGCCAAAGTAGCTACGGCTGAGCGCCTGCACGCCGCCCTGGAACAGGCCGACCATAATGGCAAGCACCCAAAACTCAAAGGCGGTCTTTAGGAAGAACGCGGCGAACAGCACAATGCCCATATAGGCGGCGACTGCCACCAAGATCATGTTGAGCGTGCCCACGCGGCCGGCGAGCTTGCCGTAGATGATGGCGGACGGAAAGGCCACGAACTGCGTGACGAGCAGCGCCAGGACCAACTGGGTCGAATCGATGCCCAAGGCCGATCCGTAGCTGGTTGCCATGGAAATGACCGTGTGCACACCGTCGATATAGAAGAAGAACGCGATCATGTAGACCAGCACGGTCTTGTTGTGGGCGATCTCGCGCATGGTGTGTCCGACCTCGGAGAACACACCGCCCACGATGTGGCCGATGGTGTCCTCGGGACCGCGCTCGCGACCGTACTTTTGCTTATAGGTGCGAATGAGCGGCAGAGTAAAGATGAGCCACCAGGCACCAGTGATGATAAACGACAGGCGCGTTGCCAGCATGGTGGGGACGCCAAGAGCGGGGCCACCCATGATGAGCGCCAGGCAGATGACGAACGGCACGGTGGAACCGATGTAGCCCCAGGCATAGCCCGAGCTGGACACGGCGTCCATGCGCTCGTCGGTGGTAATGTCGGGCAGCATGGCGTCGTAGAACGTCATAGAAGAGTTAAGGCCGATGGTGCACAGCACGTACACGGTCAAAAATGCCATGGCGGACATTGGGATAGCCTGCGCCAGGCAAAGCACCAGGCCCGTGAGGAAGAAGCCCAAGAAGAACTTGATCTTGTTGCCGGCGTAGTCGGCAAGCGCGCCCAGAATGGGCATGAGCATGGCGATGACCAGCGAGGCGATCGTCTGCGCATTGCCCCAGGCGACCACCAGGTCGGCCGAGGAAGCGCCGGTATTGATGGCGTTAAAGTAAATGGGCACCACCGAGGTATTGAGCAGCACAAGGGCCGAATTGCCCACATCATACATAACCCAGTTACGCTCGAGCTTGGTGTATTTCATGGACAGGGACCCTTCGTATTCGCCCGATATGCAGTTAGTTCATCGTACCCCAATTGTCCAGAACCGCCGGTAAGGATTCGGCAAAGGGGCACGCACGGACCCTATTCCTCGCGGTCGAACTCCTCATCGGCTTCGAGCACGCGACCGCTGTAGTTGACGTGACTGGTCACGGCATCCATGTCACCAGTCTCGATAAAACGTGCGACCGTGCACTCGTAATCGACCAGCGCGCGATCAAAGACCTCGGGGAAACTCTCGTTCGAGACCTCGTCGGTAAAGGGATTCTTCCATGTCAGATGGCCCAGGTTACCGGTGCGCTCGGGCAGCTCCGTCGTCACGCGATGGGCAAGGCCGTCGAGCAGCGAGTAGTCGTGCACCAAGCCCTCAACCAGCGAGATCGCGCGCGTCTTTGCGGAGCCGGCCGGCTCAATCGCGCGGTAAAGTCGCTGCATATTGGCAACGGCAGCACCGTACTCCCCCGCCGGAATGTCAATGCCATACACGCGTCCGGCAACATAGCTCATCAGCACGCCGGCCACGCGATTGATGCGATCGGTGGTGACGATCTCGCCCGCCGGCGGGTAATCGTCGACCGTAGCGCCATCGCGTTTAAGCTGCAGCATCAGTACATCCAGGTCGCTCTCGATCACGGCATGGACCTGACTGCTCGAATCCTCAAGCTCTGAGTCGGATTCCACGATGCCAAACTGCTGCTCATAGACAAAGGGGTGGGCGTTGCGGTCGAGCACGTAATGAGACAGCAGGCCCAGCGCAAAGGCGCGACCCAAGCTGGCGTCGCGCGGCAGCAGATGCGACACGCCGTCGCGCAGGCACGCGAACTGGCGAGACATGCGCGACCGATGCATGACCTGCGCCAGCAGCGTGCAGTCGGAAACACGCGGTGTCAGAATGTGAAAGAAAAACGGGTCGGGGCCTTGGTTGCCCAAGATAAAGGCAATGCGCTCTTCATCGGACGTGATGACGCCCTGCGGAAGACGGTCGATGCTTTCCTCGCCAAACAGATGATGGGTGATAAGCGCGGGCATAATGATCCTTTCGATTTCATTCGATGCCACCCATTATGCCCACCGCGCGC
>USAY01000118.1 GCA_900552755.1 uncultured Collinsella sp. | reverse complement strand
GGCATAATGATCCTTTCGATTTCATTCGATGCCACCCATTATGCCCACCGCGCGCCCATGCCAAACCTGCGATGGTAAACGACGGCACGCAAGCCTCTTACGCAAGCCCCAGGTGCGACTTGACCTCGGCGGCACGACGACGGGACACCGGTACCGTCGAGTTCACGCGGTCGAGCCTGAGCTCCATCAACCCCGTGGAGCCAATCTCAACATTGTGCACGTCTTCCAAATTGACCAGATAGCTGCGATGAACGCGAATAAAGCCCTCGGAGACCAAGCGACGCTCGAGCGAAGAGATCGACTCATTGATCAGGCACGTTCCCTCGGCGCAGACGGCGTTGCAAAAATCGGCGCGCGCCTCAAAGTAGCAGACATCTGCGGCGGGAATGAACACCTTTTTGCCCCCGCGATCCACCGTCAAGCGCAAAGGCTGGCGCGGAGCATGGACGACACGGCGAGCGCCCAGGGCAGTCTCGATCTTGTCAAGCGCCTTTGACAAGCGGGCATCCTCGACCGGCTTGACGATGTAATCGACAGCATCGAGGTTATAGGCATCGGCCGCATACTCGGCAAATGCCGTCACAAACACCACGACCGGCGGCGTCTTTAGGTTCTGCAGCGTCTCGGCAAGCTCAATTCCCGAGCGACCGGGCATGGTAATGTCTAAAAACAGCACGTCGGGCTTGTTCGACAGAATCGACTCCACGGCTTCGGTGACATTGCCCGCCTCGGCAATCTGACCCACACGCGTATCCTTTTCCAACAGATAGCGTAGCTCAGCCCTAATTGGAGGCTCGTCATCAACCACCAGGATGTTCCAGCCTTCGGACATATGCGCTTCCCCTCTTTTTCTCTCAATCCAACCGCGTGCTACACCGTTAGCGGCGCCGGCTCATGCGGCTCGCCGCTCAACTCAACGATGACCTGCGTTCCCACGCCCTCCTGGGACTTCACGCGCATGCCAGAATCTTCTCCGTAAAAGAAATGGATGCGCTGAAGCACGTTGAAGAGCGCCAGGCCGCAACCTCGCTTGACGGAGCCGTCGGCGGTAATGCTCTCGGGCTCCTCTCGGCGATGCTGCTCAAACAGATGCGCACAGACTTCTTCGCTCATCCCGATGCCGTCATCTTCGACGATGATCTCCAAGCCGTCATCGGTCTCAAAAGCCCTAACACGAATAGAAAGCGGCTCGGTCTCGCGCTGCGCATGCTTGATGCAGTTTTCGAGCAGCGGCTGCAAGATGAACGGCGGTACCAGGCTGTCGCGCACCTCAAAGTCGATGTCGACCGAAACGCGTAGACGGCCGTCGCCATACCGGGCCTGCATAAGATTGATATAACGAGTGCCCTGTTCCACCTCGTGCTCGAGCGTGGTGAGTGTATCGGAATCAGAAAGCGTCTGACGATAGTAGTTGGAAAAGTCGATCAGCAGCGATCGCGCCTTGTCGGGCTCGGTTCGCACGAGCGACACGATGGTGCTGATGGTGTTAAACAGAAAATGAGGATCGACCTGCGATTGCAAGGCGCGCAGCTCCACGCGGGCCGTAAGCTCGTCCTGGCGCTCGAGCTCAAAGCTGGCGAGCTGCGTGGAAATGAGATCGGCAAAACCCGAGGCAAGGGCCGTCTGGCGCATATCAATGCTGCTCAGGCGGGGGTAATACAGCTCGAGTGTGCCCACGCAATGCCCGCGCACGGTAAGCGGCGCGACAATGCCGGCGCGCAGGCGGGGAAAATAACCGCCCGTCTCATTGGAGGTGTCACGCGAAAACACGCTCTGCTCGCCCGTCTCAATCACACTGAGCGTAGTCTTGAGCACGACCGGGGTGCCGGCAGGGCACTTTGCCGAGTCCTCGCCCCAGCTTGCCAACACCTGTTTGCCATCGGTAAAGCAGATGGCAGAGGCGATGGTCTCGGACAGGATGATTTTAGAGGCGCCCAGGGTCGCTTCGGGCGTAAGGCCGCGCGACGTGTAGGCGAATATTTTTGATGCGATGGCAAGCGTACGGTCGGTTGCGCTCGATGTGAGGTCGTCGGGGACCACAAAGACATACGAGAAAAAGAAGCACAGCATGACCAGGCCGGCAATAACGACAACGCCCGGAACGGGATTGGGATTATCGGTTAAATCCCAGATAAGCAGCAGGATAAGCGCCGGAACGACAACACCGAGCAGGATGGCCTGGACCACATGCTGGGCCGTACGAAAGACCTTGGTAGAGTTATAGCTCTTGCCCAGAATCAGCCTGTTTAAATCCACCGTCATCCCCTTTTATCTATCGCACCCATAGCAATAAAGAGGGCCGCAAGCGACCCTCTCCATTGCATTATGCAATCAAATACTGTGTTTTACATCCAGTCGTCGATGAACGGTAGTTTAGGCGCTGTATTTGTTGGCCTCGCCAAAGGTGCCCGCCTCGACGATCCAGCCGTCCTTCATGATGACGTCCATGTTGTCGGTGTTGAGCACGTGGATGTCGGCGGCGACGTCACCGTTGACGACCAGCAGGTCGGCGCACTTTCCGGCCTCGATAGAACCGGTCTCGTCCTCGATGTGGCACATCTTAGCACCGTTGAGGGTGGCGCAGGTGATGGTCTCGACCGGGGTGAAGCCGATCTTGTCGACGAACTCGTACATCTCCTCAATGGAGCAGGTGCCGTACGGGGTGACGAAGGAGAAGGAGTCGGAGCCGATCGTCATGACGACGCCACGCTTCTTGGCCTCGCGCAGGCAGTCGTAGTTGCGCTGCAGCTCCTTCTCGACCAGGGTGCCCTCGTACTTGTCGTGCAGCTCGGGGACGTAGACGGGCGGATAAGTGGCGTACCAGGTGGGCAGGAAGGCGATCGTCGGGGTGAAGAAGGTGCCCTGCTCGGCCATGAGGTCCATGGTGCGCTCATCGATATCGAAGCCGTGAATCAGCTGCTCGCAGCCAAAGCGGACGGAATCGTAGGCAGCGGCATGGTTGTTGTAGCAGTGGCTCCACACGGGGATGCCGACCATCTTTGCCTCTTCGACCACGGCCTGGATCTCCTCGGAGCAATAGTGCTGGTCGCGACCGGAGTCCCAACGCCAGATGCCGCCACCGGTAGCCCAGATCTTGATGGCATCGGGGTTCTCGCGCAGGCGACGACGGACGGCCTTGCGCAGATCCCAAGGACCATCGACCTGGTCGCCCCAGGGATGGGATTCCTTATTGAGCTCCTGGGTGCAGTGGTGGGAGTCGCCGTGGCCGGCAACGCGGCAGAAGCCGAGGCCGGTGGCCAGAACGCGCGGGCCCTTAAAGACGCCCTTGTCGATGCAGTCACGGATCTGGATACCAAAGCGGCCGATCTCGCAGACGGTGGTGAGGCCATGGGTAAGGCAGTCGTAGGCCTGCTTGACGGCGACGGCCTGCTTCTCGAGGAGCGGCTGCATGACCCAATCGGTGTCATCGTCGGTCAGGTTGCCCGAGAAGTGCAGGTGGGTGTCAATCAGGCCGGGAAGGACGGTCTTGCCGGCGGCGTCGATGACCTCAACGCCCTCGGGAAGGTCCTGCATGACACCGGCATACTCGATCTTGCCGTTGTCGTCGACGAGAACGAGGGAGTTCTCGACCGGCTCGGCGCCGGTACCGTCGATGAGCTTGCCGCCAACGATTGCATACTTAGTGGACATGGTTCCTCCTTATGGATCCATATAGTGGGCGAGGCCGTGTTGGGTTAAGGCCTCACAAAGCTACCCAAGTGGTGCCGGGTTCGGTGCGCGGGAGAGAGGGCACCGCGCACCCGATCCGCCCCGGCTCGGCGTTACTTTTTGCGGGAATTGGTGAAAGCCATGAGGGCCAGGCCAATAGCCAACCAGCCGATCACGATGCTCCACTCCACCATGTTGAGGGAGGCGGGAGAGAACGGAATCACGAGCAGGCCGATGATGATGGCGCAGGCAGCGATAGCGAGGCCGATGCCAAACTTGCCGCCGGGCACCTCGTAGGGACGAGGCAGGTCGGGCTCGGTGAAGCGCATGCGCAGGCAGGCGAGAGCGACCATACCGCAGGAGAAGATGAAGGCGAGAGCCGACACGTTGGTCAGAGGAATGAGCATGTTCTTGCCCAGGAACGGACCGATGACGGTGATGACGCCCAGAACGACGCAGGCGAGCTTGGGAGCGCCGGACTTGGGATCGACCTCGGCGAATTTCTCGGGCAGCTGGCCCTTGCGGCCCATGGCGAGCATGATGCGGCTCGTGGCACCGTAGAAGGAGTTCATCGGACCCATGGGTCCAAGCGTGGCGATGACGAGCATGGCCAGGTACAGGAGCATGTTGATGCCCTTGAGGCAGGCAAGCGCGGGAACCGGACTCTTAACAAACTCATGCCAGTCGAGGATGGTGCCGAACGAGTAGATGCAGACCATGTAGAAACCGCCAGCGGCCAGCAGGGCCAGGGAGATGATCTTGCCGAACTTGTTCCAGTTGAGGCCCTCGGCTGCTTCCTCAGCCTGCTGAGGAATGGTGTCGAAACCGGCGTAGAAGAACGGGGTCAGAACCAGGACCGACACGATGCCGGCGAACAGGCTGGCGCCCTCGGTAGCGGCCTTGCCGCCGCCAGCGCCGGTGACCTGGGAGAACACGGGCATGGCGTTGTCCGGCGAGCCGGTGAACAGCGAGACGCCCATGGCGAGCAGCATGCCGCAGAGCAGAGCCTTGGTCAGGAAGGCCTGGAGCTTGGCGGCCGAGCTGGCGCCGCGGAAGTTGAGGAAGATGACGTAAGCTGCAAAGCCGAGCGCGATCAGCGTCGGGAACAGGTAAACGTCAGCGCCCAGGATGGTGTAGAGCTTGACGGCGCGCAGCCACTCAAGACCGGGCAGGCTGCCGAACATCTCGGACACGAGGGTCGAAATAGCGATGGCCTCCCACGGGCACAGGATGCCGTTGCCCAGGGCCAAAAGCCAACCGGTGATGTAGCTCAGCGTACGGCCAAAGCTACGATCGACATACTCGACGATGCCGCCCGAGATGGGGATAGCAGCCGTGAGCTCACCGAAAACAGCTCCGACGGGCACGAGGAAGATTGCACCCAAGAGGAATGCGATCATAGCGGGAACGGGACCGCCGCCCACGACCATCCAGTCGCCGACCTGCAGAACCCAACCGGTACCGATAATGGCACCGAAACCGATGGTGAAGAAGTTCCAGAGCGAAAGCGTTTTCTTCATGCCGCCGTTATCCTCGACTGCAACTTCTGCGTTCTTGTCCGCCATTGTTCCCCTCCTTTCCTTTTTGACGCCCCTTGACGTCACCCCTTGCGCGGTCCGTTTCGCCGCGCTCTTTTATTTCGTGGCTTTAAGATACGGCCTTGGCGCAGCAGCTCCGCTTGTAGCTCGACCGAAGGCAGAACTGCAAAACGAGCGGCGCCGTTTTTGGGACGAACGGC
>USAY01000117.1 GCA_900552755.1 uncultured Collinsella sp. | reverse complement strand
CCCTGGCGCCAGACCATCTGGAACTCCTCGGCGCCCGCCATATGCGAGATGTCGGCGGCGCCGTTGCCCGCGGCGTTGATCAGGTAGCGGCAGCGCACATTGCCAGCGGGGGTCGCCAGCGTAAAGCGCGCGTCGTCGCCCGAGCCCGCGACTTCAATCGCTTCCACCGCCGCGGATCGCATAAACGTCACGCCGTTGGCAACCGCGTTCTCCAGCGCAGCAATGGCTACTTCAAACGGGTCAACGTAACCGGTCGAAGGGCACCACAGCGCGCACGTGGCCTGGGCACTCGCACGCGGTTCCAGCTCGTGGATGCTGTCGGGGTCGATAATCGACAACTCGGGCACGCCGTTGGCAAGGCCATTGCTGCGCAACTGCTCCAGTTGTGCACGGTCCTCATCGTTAAAGCCCAACACCATCGACCCGGTGCGGCAGAACAGAAAGCCCAGCTCCTGCGCCCACGTACCGTACAGCTCGCAGCCACGGGCGTTGACCTGCGACTTTACCGTGCCCGGCGCCGGATCGTAGCCGGCGTGCACCAGGCCGCCGTTGGCCTTCGACGCGCCCAGTGCAATATCGTTAGCCGCCTCGACCACGCAAATGGAAAGGTCAAATCGCGCGAGCTGCCGCGCGATGGCGCATCCGGTGATGCCCGCGCCCACAATTGCGATATCAAACGTTTCTGTCACAGTGCCTCCCAGACGAGTTGACAGGCCGTCAATACGACTATCCTACGGTCCGCACACCCCCAGTGCGGCGGCAATGCGGCGAACAGCCTCGCAACACCCGCCAACGGCAGGCGAGGGGAGACCCAGCAATGTCGACAACCTCGTCTGCCGGCTACCACGTTGAAGTTTTGTCTCGATCTGTAACAGTAAGCTGAGGATTTGGCTTCCAGTTGTTACAGATTGAGATTGAAGTCGGGGAGAGATTCTTCTGTCTCGATCTGTAACAGTAAGAGGGGAAATTTGGTCCCAGTTGTTACAGATTGAGATGTTTGTGTCCGCGTCAGCCCCGCCTCTAGCCGTGGTCCCATATAAACAAACCCCGTGGTAAACTTGACCGGACTGTAAATAATCCGAAAGGTACACCCCAATGTCCAAGTACATCTCCGAGCTCATGTCGCCGCAGCTTATGGGCGTCGTCTATGCCTTCGTTGGCTTTATCATCGCCCTGTATGTGCTGTCGGTCGTCTATGTGTTCATCGACGCTCGCCGCCGCGGCGCCAGCGCCTACGTGGCATGGGGCATCATCGCCCTCATCCCGTTTGTAGGCCTCATCGCCTACCTGGTTCTGCGCCCGCACTCCTACGCGTCCGACCGCGAGGAGCAGGAGCTGGACATGGCCTTGCGCGAGCGCCAGCTTGCCCAGTACGGCACCTGCCCGCAGTGCGGCGCGCCCATCGAGAAGGACTTTGTGGTCTGCCCGGTGTGCGATACCCAGGTTCGCAACGTCTGCCCCAGCTGCCATCGCCCGCTCGATGCGCACTGGAAGGTCTGCCCCTACTGCCGAACTCGCATCCAGTAACGCATCCATCGTCGGGCCGGCCGCAAGCCACGGGCACGCCGCAAGCCACGCGCACCCCGCACCCCGCCCCACACGATGAAGCATGCGTAGAAAATCGCCCGTCGTGCCATTAAGGTGCGGCGGGCGCTTGTATACCAAGGCAACCTGCCTATAATGATGCAAGTCAAAAACGCCGAGCGCATCGCACGCACTTGCATCAGGCATCCGAGAGGAGAAAACATACCCATGAAGGCACTCTACAATGACGGTTCGGTGGCCGAGCTCCCGCAGGACGAGGTCACGCACGTCATCCGCCACTCCGCCGCGCACATCATGGCGCAGGCCATCAAGCGCCTGTACCCCGAGGCCGATTTTGCCTACGGTCCCGCGACCGACAACGGCTTCTACTACGACGTCGACCTGCCCGAGGGCGTCAAGATCAGCGAGGACGATTTCCCCGCGATCGAGGCCGAGATGAAGAAGATCGTCAAGGAGAACCTCAAGTTCACCGTGTACGAGAAGCCCCGCGCCGAGGCCATCGCCCTTATGGAGGAGCGCGGCGAGAAGTATAAGGTCGAGCACATCGGCGACCTGGACGACGACGCCCGCATCACCTTCTACCAGCAGGGCGACTATATCGACATGTGCGTTGGTCCCCACATCTGCTATACCAAGGCGCTGAAGGCCTTTAAGCTTACCGGCGTCTCGGGCGCCTACTGGAAGGGTGACAAGGACAACAAGATGCTCACCCGCATCAACGGCGTCGCCTTTGCCACCAAGGAAGAGCTCGACGAGCACATGCACATGCTGGAGGAGGCCAAGAAGCGCGACCACCGCAAGATCGGCCGCGAGATGGACCTCTTTATGATGCGCGACGAGGCCCCCGGCTTCCCATTCTTCCTGCCCAACGGCATGATCCTTAAGAACACGCTGCTGGACTACTGGCGCGAGATTCATCACAAGGCCGGCTACGTGGAGATCTCCACGCCGCTCATCATGAACAAGCAGCTGTGGAAGACCTCGGGTCACTGGGACCACTACAAGGACAACATGTACTCCACCGTCATCGACGACGAAGAGTACTGCATTAAGCCCATGAACTGTCCGGGTGGCGTGCTGGTGTACGCCTCCAAGCCGCACTCCTATCGTGAGCTGCCCATCCGCGCCGGCGAGATTGGCCTGGTGCACCGCCACGAGCTGCGCGGCGCCCTGCACGGCCTGTTCCGCGTGCGCTGCTTTAACCAGGACGACGCCCACCTGTTTGTGCGTCCCGACCAGCTGACCGACGAGATCGTGGGTGTGGTCAACCTCATCGACTCCGTGTACCAGAAGTTTGGCTTTAAGTACCACGTTGAGCTTTCCACCCGCCCTGAGGACTCCATGGGTTCGGACGAGGACTGGGCACGCGCTGAGGAGGGCCTGCGCACCGCTCTGGAGAAACTGGGCATGGACTACGAGGTCAACGAGGGCGACGGCGCCTTCTACGGCCCCAAGATCGACTTCCACCTGGAGGACTCGCTCGGCCGCACCTGGCAGTGCGGTACCGTCCAGCTCGACTTCCAGATGCCGCTCAACTTTGACCTGGAGTATGTGGACGCCGATGGCACCAAGAAGCGCCCCATCATGCTGCACCGCGTGTGCTTTGGCTCCATCGAGCGCTTCATCGGTATTCTGATTGAGCACTTTGCGGGTAAGTTCCCCACCTGGCTGGCTCCCGTACAGGTCAAGGCGCTTCCCGTCTCTGAGAAGAGCCGCGACTATGCCCACGAGGTGTGCGCCAAGCTGGAGGAGGCCGGCATTCGCGTGGTCTGCGACGACCGCGACGAGAAGATCGGCTACAAGATCCGCGAGGCCCGCAGCATCGACCGCGTGCCCTATATGCTCATCCTGGGCGAGAAGGAGGTCGAGGCCGGCAACATCTCCGTCCGCGATCGCTCCAACGAGACCGTTCAGATGACCGTTGATGAGTTTGTTGCCAAGGTTCTCGAGGAGATCAAGACTCGCGCCTAAGGCAAACTTCACAACAATTAACATAGGCGACCGTCCACAAAGGGCGGTCGCCTTTTTCATGCCGAAATAAGAAAAGCCGCTGGTTGAGCGGCTTTTTTTGTTGCACAAAAAGGTACAGGTTTTTATAGAGGGGTATGGAGAAGTACCTACTAGCAGTACATTTTGCGTAATCTGGGCAAACGCTGATTAATTGCTCGTATAATGTCGTCAGTCGAAAGATACAAAAGCCTGTACTTTTGCGACTGCGCCTAGCTGCGAGCGAGAAGCCTGTTCTAAACGCCCCTGCATTTGCGTGCATCGCAAAGCCAAAAGAGGGGGCGAGAACATGGAACAGACGGCACGGCGCCAAGAGCAGCTGCCAGGCGCTTTTAACGGCGCCACCACCAGCAGCCAGCACGGCCGCGTTCGCTGGTATCTGGTTCACACCCCCCATGGAAAAGAGCGCGAGACCTGCGAAAAGGTTCGCCGTATTATCCCGCACGAGTTGATGCAGGAAGCTTTTGTGATGCAAAAGGAGTTCTGGTTTAAGCGGGATGGCGCTTGGTCGCTCCAAACCAAACCCATGTACAAGGAATACTTCTTCGTCGCCACGCACGATGCCGCCGCGCTCGATAGGGCCCTGGCCCAGTTGAGCTTTGGCTGCCGTATCGCTGGCAGTAGGGAGCGGGCGTACATGCCCATGCCGGACGATGCGCAGGACTGGTACCGCAGCGTGCTGGACGACGACGGCGTGGTGCGCAACAGCGTAGCGCGCATAGAAGACGGCGTGTTGCACATAGAGCAGGGTCCCTTGGTGGGGCAAGAGGCCCGCGTGCACAAGATCGACCGTCATAAACGCTGGTGCCTAGTGGACGTGGGCGAAGGTGACTCCGCATTTAGGGAGCTGCTGCCGCTCGACGTTCCCAGCAAAACGTAGGGGAGACGTTGTACTAGCTGTTCGTTCGCAATTTTTGAATTTACCGATTGGGGGATCCCTGGACAACGGGGACGTAAGTTTGACTGTGGCTGCTAAAGAAGTAACAAAGAGCTGTGCGCCTGCGGGGGCGGCACTGATTGCCCAGGCCATGGACCGGCGCGAGGGCGCCGGCCGTTACAAGGCCATGCAATCCATCATTGACTGGGACCGCTTGCGCTTGGCATATAGGGCAGTGAAGCGCGCATTCGACATCGTGTTCAGCGGTGCCGTGCTCGTCGTCATCGCTGTGCCCAGCCTGGTGCTGGCCGCGGCCATCCGACTGGAGAGCGAGGGTAGCCCCTTCTATAGTCAGATCCGCGTTGGCCGCACCCGTCCCGACGGTAGTTTGACTACCTTCCGCATGTGGAAGTTCCGCTCCATGTACAAGGACGCCGACGAGCGCCTCGCCGAGCTCAGGGAGCAGAACGAGATCGCCGGCGCCATGTTCAAGATGAAGAATGACCCGCGTGTCACCAAGATTGGAAAGTTCATCCGCAAGCACTCCATCGACGAGTTCCCGCAGTTCCTGAACGTGTTCATGGGTCAGATGTCCGTCGTCGGCCCGCGCCCGCCGCTGCCCAACGAGGTCGCGGAGTATACCGAGTACGACCTGCAGCGCTTGGCTGTGAAGCCGGGCATTACCGGCTGGTGGCAGGTGACTGACCGCAACGATACCGACTTCGACGGCATGGTCCGCCGTGATTTGGAGTACATCGCCAAGCGCGGCCCCATCACGGACTTGAAGATTGTTCTCCTCACGGTCGTTGAGGTCTTTACCGGTGGAGGTGCTTGCTAAATGACTGAACCGGTTAGGGTGGCTCAGGTTGTTGGCAAGATGGTTGGTGGCGGCGTCGAAGCTGTCGTTATGAATTACTATCGTCACATCGATCGCGGTAAAGTGCAGTTTGACTTTCTTGTTGATTCCGATTCGACGCTTGTTCCCCGTGACGAGATCGAATCGCTCGGTGGCAGGGTCTTTGAGATACCGCCCTATCAGCATGTAGCTGAATACCAGCGAGAGCTTCAGCGTCTCTTTAAGCAAGAGGGCTGGAAGATTGTCCA
>USAY01000116.1 GCA_900552755.1 uncultured Collinsella sp. | reverse complement strand
AGTAGTCGACACGCTTACCCAGCAGGTTCTGACGGAAACGGCCCTGCTTGCCCTTGAGGGCCTCGGCGAGCGACTTGAGCGGGCGACCGCCACGGCCAGAGACCGGGCGACCACGACGGCCGTTGTCGAACAGGGCGTCCACGGACTCCTGGAGCATGCGCTTCTCGTTGTTCACGATGATCGCAGGGGCGTCCAGGTCGAGCAGGCGCTTGAGTCGGTTGTTACGGTTGATCACGCGACGATACAGGTCGTTGAGGTCGGACGCGGCGAAGCGGCCGCCGTCGAGTTGGACCATCGGGCGCAAATCGGGCGGAATGACCGGGATGACGTCCAGGATCATGTTCGCGGGGCTGTTGCCGCCCTTCAGGAAGGCGTCAACGACCTCGAGGCGCTTGACGGCCTTCTCGCGCTTCTGCTTCTGGGAGTCCTCGTCGGCGATGATGGCCTTGAGCTTCTCGGCCTCGGAGGGGAGGTCGATGGCAGCGAGCAGGTCGCGGACGGCCTCGGCACCCATACCACCCTTGAAGTACATGGAGTAGTAACGGGTCATCTCACGGAACAGCGGCTCATCGGAGATGAGGTCGCGCTCGGTGAGCTTCATGAAGGCGTTGAAGGCGTCCGTGCGGAGCTGCTTCTCGTCCTTGCACTCTTCCTCGATGTCGACGATGCCAGAGGCGATCTCCTCGGGGGTCAGCGGCTCCTCGTCGGAGAACTCGTCGAAGTTCTCGGGGTTGCCCTGCTCCTTGAGAGACTCGATCTGGCGGGCGCACTCGGCATCGATCTCTTCCAGATCGGCGGCGAGCTCCTCGCGCAGGTCGTCAGCGTCGGCCTCGCGGGCCTCGTAGTCGACCTCGGTGATGATGTAGCTGGCAAAGTACAGAACCTTCTCGAGGTCCTTGGACTTGATGTCGAGCATACGGCTCATCGGGAAGCTCGTGGGGCTCTTGAAGTACCAGATGTGGGACACGGGAGCGGCGAGCTCGATGTGGCCCATGCGGTCGCGACGCACCTTGGCCGAGGTGACCTCGACGCCGCAACGCTCGCAGACGATGCCCTTAAAGCGGATGCCCTTGTACTTGCCGCAGGAGCACTCCCAGTCCTTGGCGGGACCGAAGATCTTCTCGCAGAACAGGCCGTCCTTCTCGGGCTTGAGGGTACGGTAATTGATGGTCTCCGGCTTCTTGACCTCACCGTGCGACCAGGAACGGATCTGGTCGGCGGAGGCAAGGGAGATCTTTACCGAGTCAAAATCAGTAGCTTCGAAATCTGCCACAGTCAACTACTCCTTATCAGTGGTCGTGGCGGCGACAGCCTCGGGTGCCTCGGCGGTCTCGGCATCCTCGGCCTCGACGTCGGCGTCAACGCCGGCGAGCGCTGCCAGGTCGTCGAGAGCGGAGGTCTCCTCGGCGGTCACAGGGGCGGAGGCGTCCTCGTCGGCATCGTGCATGGGCTCGATGTCCAGTGCGAGGGAGCGAATCTCCTTGACGAGAACCTTGAAGGACTCGGGGATACCCGGGACAGGAACGTTCTCGCCCTTGACGATGGACTCGTAGGTCTTGACGCGGCCCACGGTATCGTCGGACTTGACGGTCAGGATCTCCTGCAGGACGTTGGAAGCACCGTAAGCGTACAGTGCCCAAACTTCCATCTCGCCGAAGCGCTGGCCGCCGAACTGAGCCTTGCCGCCCAGAGGCTGCTGGGTAACCAGGCTGTAAGGGCCGGTCGAACGGGCGTGGATCTTGTCGTCGACCATGTGGCCGAGCTTGAGGATGTAGGACGTACCCACGGTAATGGGCTCGCGGAACTCCTCGCCGGTGCGGCCGTCGAACAGGCGGGTCTTGCCGCGCTCGTCAAGCTGGGTGACGAACTCGGGGCGCATGTGATCGCCAAACGCAGCGGTGGCCTTGTTGAGCATGTTCTTGTTGGCACGACGGATGACCTCGGCGATCTCGTCCTCCTTGGCGCCGTCGAAGACGGGCGTCGCGGTGAAGAACGGACCGGGGACGTACTTGTCGGAGTCGGCCTGCTCGGTATCCCAACCGCAGGCAGCAGCCCAGCCAAGGTGGCACTCGAGCAGCTGGCCGACGTTCATACGCGAAGGAACGCCCAGCGGGTTGAGGATAACGTCGATCGGGGTACCGTCAGCCATGTAGGGCATGTCCTCGACCGGCAGAACGTTGCAGATAACACCCTTGTTGCCGTGGCGACCGGCGATCTTATCGCCCTGCTGGATCTTACGACGCTGGGCGACGTAGACGCGCACCTGCTCGTTGACGCCGGGAGCCAGATCGTCGCCGTTCTCGCGGCTAAAGCGGACGACGTCGATGACGCGGCCGTAAGCGCCGTGAGGCATCTTAAGGGAGGTGTCGCGGACGTCGTGGGCCTTGGCACCGAAGATGGCGCGCAGCAGGCGCTCCTCGGCGGTCAGAGCGCTCTCGCCCTTAGGCGTGACCTTGCCGACCAGGATGTCGCCAGGGCCGACCTCGGCGCCGATGCGGATGATGCCGTCCTCGTCGAGGTTGGCAAGCATGTCCTCGGAGAGGTTCGGGATCTCGCGGGTGATCTCCTCGGGGCCGAGCTTGGTGTCGCGGGCGTCGATCTCGTGACGGGTGATGTTGATGGTCGTCAGCAGGTCCTCGGCCACCAGGCGCTCGGACACGACGATACCGTCCTCGTAGTTAAAGCCTTCCCACGGCATGTAGGCCACGGTGAGGTTCTGGCCCAGTGCGAGCTCGCCGTGATCGGTCGAAGGACCGTCGGCCAGAGGCTCGCCCTGCTCAACGGTGTCACCGACGCGCACGAGCGGACGGTGGTTGATGCAGGTGGACTGGTTGGAGCGCTGGTACTTGGCCAGGTGATACTCGTCCATGCCGCCGGCATGCTTGACGATGATCTTGGCGGCGTCGGCAAAGATGACCTCGCCGGCGTTCTTGGCCAGGGTGACCTCGCCGGAGTCCAGAGCGGCGCGACGCTCCATGCCGGTACCGACATAGGGAGCGGCAGGGTGAACCAGCGGCACGGCCTGACGCTGCATGTTAGCGCCCATCAGCGTACGCTTGGCGTCGTCGTGCTCGAGGAACGGGATCAGCGTGGCTGCGACGGAGAGCATCTGACGCGGCGAGACGTCCATGTAGTCGACGTCCTCGACGGGCACGTCGGCGGGAGCGCCGAAGGAGCCGTCGAAGTCGCGGGTACGGGCGATCACGGTGTGCGGGCGGACAAGCTTGCCCTCGGCATCGGTCGTGATGAACTCGTTGGTCTTGGGATCGAGCGGCGTGTTGGCCGGCGCGATGACGTGCTTCTCTTCCTCGTCAGCGGTCATCCAGTCGATCTGGTCGGTGGCAACGCCGTTCTCGACGCGGCGGAACGGGGCCTCGATGAAGCCGTACTCGTTGACGCGGGCGTAGAGGGCAAGCGAGCCGATCAGGCCGATGTTGGGGCCTTCGGGGGTCTCGATCGGGCACATGCGGCTGTAGTGCGAGTTGTGAACGTCGCGGACGGCCGTCGGCACGTTGGTGCGTCGGCTGGAGCCGGACTTGTGGCCGGCAAGACCGCCAGGGCCGAGTGCGGACAGACGGCGCTTGTGGGTCAGACCGGTCAGGGGGTTCGCCTGGTCCATGAACTGCGAGAGCTGCGAGGAACCGAAGAACTCCTTGATGGAGGCCACGATCGGGCGGATGTTGATGAGCGACTGCGGGGTGATCTCGTCGATGTCCTGGGAGCTCATGCGCTCACGGACGACGCGCTCCATACGGCTCATGCCGATACGGAACTGATTGGCGACGAGCTCGCCGACGGTGCGGATACGGCGGTTGCCAAAGTGGTCGATGTCGTCGACCTTGAAGCCCTGCTCGCCGGCAGCGAGGGACAGGAGGTAGCGCAGCGTCGCGACGATATCCTCGTCGGTGAGCACCGTGACCTCTTCCTCGGTGGTGAGGTTAAGCTTCTTGTTGACCTTGTAACGACCGACGCGGGCCAGATCGTAGCGCTGCGGGTTAAAGAGCAGGCCCTCGAGCAGGCTGCGGGAAGCGTCCACGGTGGGAGGCTCACCCGGGCGCAGACGACGGTAGATCTCGATGAGGGCGTCCTCGCGAGTGAGGGCGGTGTCGCGCTCCAGGGTACGCTTGATCACATCGGAGTTGCCGAGCAGCTCGATGATGTCGTCGTTGGTGACGGCGATGCCAAGGGCGCGCAGGAACATCGTGGCGCTCTGCTTGCGCTTACGGTCGATGGAGACCATGAGCTGGTCGCGCTTGTCGACCTCAAACTCAAGCCAGGCACCGCGGGACGGGATGATCTGGGCCTTGTAGATCTGCTTGCCCGAATCCATCTCGGAGCTGTAGTACACGCCCGGGGAGCGGACGAGCTGCGAGACGACGATACGCTCGGTACCGTTGATGATGAAGGTGCCCTGATCAGTCATCATGGGGAAGTCGCCCATAAAGACGAGCTGCTCCTTGATCTCGCCGGTCTCCTTGTTGGTGAGACGGACGTCGGTCAGAAGCGGAGCCTGATAGGTCATGTCCTTCTCGCGGCACTCCTCGACGGTGTGCGCGGGATCGCCGAACTGATGCTCGCCGAAGGTAACCTCGAGAACATGGTTCTGGCTCTGGATGGGGCTGGATTCCTTGAACGCCTCACGAAGGCCCTCGTCCTTAAAACGCTCAAAGGATTCCCTTTGAACAGAGATAAGGTTGGGGAGCTCCATGGCCTCCGGGATTTTCCCGAAGCTGACGCGCTTGCGCTCAGTGGCAGTGTATGCGTAGGTCACCAGGTTTTTCCTCCTTCACGGAAATGCTCGGTGGGTTGGCGAGGCATAGCTTCGCCAGTTATCGCAACCTAATAGTTTATCAGGTACCGACCGTTGGGCAAGAAAAGCCTTGACGCGATTGAGTTTTTGGAGTAGCAAAGTTTTTCGACAGAAAACACGCAGGTAGATGTATGTGTATCGAACATCTGTTCATATATTTTCTGTGAACGAGACTGCTGGCGCGGGCCACTGAATGGCGGAATGGCTTTGAGGGTTAATCGGGCGGAAACTGCGTCCCGTTTTGAGGCCTCAAACTGGGCCGCAGTTTCCGGTTGAGCCCTGTTTGGGAAAGCATATCCCGTTCTGAGCCGATATTCCGGGTCGCAGTTTCCGCTAGGGGCCCCAACCGGAAAGCACATCCCAGAATTCGACCAAATTGTGGGCCTCACTTTCCGGAGCCAAGCCGCGGCGCGCATAAAAAATGGGTGCAGACCGAAGTCCGCACCCGTAAATGTCGATGCCCGAAGGCTTATTTGCGCATCAAGCCGCCGCGCTCGTCGATGGCGTCCCAGAAGGCGTCGGCAAAGCGAGGATCGCTTGCGGCCATGAGGGCGTTGGTGGCCATCCAGCCAGACGGGGTACCGGTATCGTAGCCCGAGAGCGGGTCGATGACGACAGCGTACATGGCCTCGCGGTCGAGCGAACGTGCCATGGCGTCGGTCAGCTGAATCTCGCCGCCCTTACCGGCCTGCTGATCAGCGAGCAGGTCCATGACCAGCGGGCTCAGCAGGTAGCGACCGACGATGTACAGGTTGG
>USAY01000115.1 GCA_900552755.1 uncultured Collinsella sp. | reverse complement strand
GCGTCGAGGAGAACCTTGGCGAGGGGTATGTCCGCCTCCGCGTTTCGGAGGCCGAGCGGCGCCAGGCAAAGCACGACATTCAGTATGTCGAGGATATCGTCATCGAAATGCTCCGTAATGCTCGCGATGCCGGCGCCGACAAGGTCTATCTCGCCACGACCAAGGAAGATGGCGTCCGCACGCTTGTCTTTCTGGATAACGGCTCGGGTGTTCCGCAGGATATGCAAGAGCGAATCTTCGATGCTCGCGTTACCTCAAAGCTCGAGAGCATGAAGATGGACCGTTGGGGCGTTCACGGTCGTGGCATGGCATTGTTTTCGATCAAGCAGAACACCGACGAGGCCCGCGTGGTCACGTCTGGTGTCGATCTTGGCTCAGCCTTTAAGGTGAGCGTTGCGGCCGACCGCCTCAGTGAGCGTGCCGATCAGTCCAGCTGGCCCCAGGCCGTCAAGGATGAGGACGGACGTTATGTCTGTGCTCGCGGCCCGCATAATATTATTCGCGCTGCCTGTGAGTTTGCGCTCGAGGAGCTGCGTGGTTGCGATGTCTATCTTGGTTCTCCGTCTGAGATTGCCGCGACCCTTTATGCTCAGGCGTCAAGTCGGCTCGATACGTCTCGTCTCCTGTTTATTGATGACGAGAGCGAGCTTCCGGTTGTCGATCGTTTAGGCCTTGCCTCTGATGCCGAGGACTTTATCCGTATCTGCTCGGGTTTGGGTCTTGGGATGTCCGAGCGCACGGCACATCGCATTTTGGCAGGGCAGATTAAGCCCGTTCGCGGTGTGACCGCGCGTCTGCTGCGCGAGCGTGATTCGTCCTCGCATGCGCCGGCTCCTGTCGATCTCGCGAAGGATCGTCGCGGGCTACGTATTGCCAAGGATGACATGGCACAGTTTTCGCGTGCTGTGGAGCGGGACTTCAATGACCTTGCCGCCAGGTACTATCTCAACCTTTGCGGCGACCCAAAGATTCGTGTTTCGCGTGATCGAATCACTGTGACCTTCGATCTTGCCAAAGAGGAATAGTGCCTTTACCGAGTCCTCTCGGTACGATACAGTTATTGCAGTTAAAACGTACTTTTAAACGCAGGAGTTTCTTCATGGATTGCCTGAAGGTATCAAGCAAATCATCGCCCGCGTCCGTTGCCGGCGCCATCGCCGGCATGGTCAAGGATGGTGTACCCGTCAACATCCAGTGTGTCGGCGCCGGTGCTGTCAACCAGGCCATTAAGGCCGTTGCCATCGCGCGCGGTTTTTTGATCCCAACCGGTTTTGATATTTCCTGCGCGCCCGTGTTCTCCGACATTCTCATTAACGGGGAGTCGCGCACGGCCATCCGCCTTTCTATCTACGTTCACCAGATCAATCGAGCTGCTATGGATAACGTCGTCATGGATGATGTTAAGCCTGTGGCATAGCTTCTGCTAGCCTCGTTTCGCTCCCCAACGTTAGGACTTATGCACATGGATCAGCGTTCCGTACGCGATATTCTTGCCGGTAAAACCTACTTTATCCGCACCTTTGGCTGCCAGATGAATCAGCACGACTCCGAGCGCGTGAGCGGTCTGCTCGATTCGTATGGTTGCCTCATGGCGCTCGATCCCGAGCATGCCGATATTGTTGTCTTCATGACATGCTGCGTGCGCGAGGCCGCCGATACTCGCCTGTACGGCCAGTGCAATTCCTGTAAAAGCCTGCCGCCTTCGCCTTCGGGCAAGCGTGTGGTTGCCGTTGGTGGTTGCATCGCGCAGCGCGATGGCGAGGGCCTGCTCACCAACGTCGATAACGTCAATGTCATCTTTGGTACGCATTCCATCGCACATGTGGCAGAGCTCATTGCCGAGGCGTTCCTTGATGGCAAGCGTCATATCCGCACCAATGAGCATGAGGATACGGATGCCATGAGCATGCCGTGGCATCGCGAGACCCAGTATCACGCTTGGGTGCCCATCATGACGGGCTGCAATAATTTCTGTACCTATTGCATCGTTCCGTACGTGCGCGGTCGCGAAAAGAGCCGCTCCTTCGAGGAGATTGTCGACGAGGTGACCGGTTTGGTGCGCCAGGGCGTGCGTGAGATTACGCTGCTGGGCCAAAACGTTAACTCATATGGTCGCGATCTGTTTGGCAAGCCGCGTTTTGCCGATTTGCTGCGTGCCGTGGGCGATACGGGTGTGGAGCGCATCTTCTTTACCTCTTCTCATCCTAAGGATCTGCTGCCCGAGACCATCGACGCCATGGCCGAGACGCCCGCCGTCATGCCGCAGCTTCACTTGGCCGTTCAGTCGGGCTCCACGCGTATCCTCAAAGAGATGAATCGCCGTTATACACGCGAGGACTATCTGGGCCTGGTCGATCGCATTCGCAACCGCATGCCCGATATCGCGCTCTCGACCGATATTATCGTTGGCTTCCCGGGCGAGACTGAAGAGGACTTTGAGCAGACGCTCTCACTTGCCGAGACGGTCCGCTATGCTCAGGCCTATACCTTCATCTATTCCAAGCGCGCCGGTACCCCGGCCGCAGAGATTGACGATCCTACGCCGCATGAGGTTATTCTCGAGCGTTTCAACCGCCTGGTTAAGGTTATCGAGACTACGGCACACGAGTATAACCAGGGTGAGCTTCATACTGTGGTGCCGGCGCTCATTGAGGGAACGAGTAAAAAGAACGACGCGGTCCTGCTGGGCAAGAGTCCCAAGAATCAGACCGTGCATGCGCCTATCCCCGAGGGTTACAGCATCGATCAGCTTGTTGGCAAGATCGTTGATGTTGACGTTGACGTTGCCAAGACCTGGTATTTGTCCGGCTCCGTTGTGGGCGAGCCGCGCTAATGGTTTCTCCCAGGGCAGGACTTTCCGCCGTTGCGATCGTCGGTCCGACGGCGGTTGGTAAGAGTGATGTTGCCGACCGTTTGGCAGCTCGTCTTTCGTCCGAAGTGCTGTCGTGCGATGCGATGCAAATCTATCACGGCATGGACATCGGTACCGCAAAGATGGCGCCCGATGAGTGTACGGTGCCGCTGCGTCTCGTCGACATTGTAGAGCCGGGTGTGGCATATTCTGCTGCGCTTTATCAGGCTGACGCTCGCGCGCATGTTGAACGTCTCCTTGGTTCGGGTTGCCTGCCGGTTTTTTGCGGAGGTACGGGGCTGTATCTCAAGGCCGCCCTCGATGAGATGGACTTTCCCTCGGGTGAACTTGAGGACGATCGTCGTATGGGCTATCAGGAGCTTGCCGAGCGTATTGGCGAGGAAGAGCTGCATGCCCTGCTTGCCGAGCGCGACCCAGAATCGGCTGCTGTTATTCATCCCCATAATGTGCGCCGTGTGATTCGTGCGCTCGAGATGCATGATGATGGTATTTCCTATGCACAGCAAAAAAGTCAGTTTAGTGTTCCGCGCGAGCATTATCATGCTCTATGGTTTGGTCTGACGCGTAATCGCGAGGTGCTCTACGAGCGCATTAACCTGCGCGTCGATCTGATGTTTGAGCAGGGTCTTGTCGATGAGGTTCGCGGTCTTATGGACCAGGGGCTGGGAGATGCCCTGACTTCGATGCAGGCAATTGGCTATAAAGAGATCATTGATGCTTTCAATGGCGTGATTTCTATGGATGAGGCTCGCGAACTCATCAAGATGCGTTCGCGTCGCTATGCCAAACGTCAGCTTTCGTGGTTTAAGCGCGATGACCGTATCGTGTGGTTTGATATGGACGAGTTTACGATCGATGAGGTCGTTGAGGACATCCTGCATCGTATTGAGGCTGCCTAATGGCCCGTTTCCCCCTTGTTCCCACGGCACCCGAGCCCGAGCGTGCCATATTAGTTGGTGTTGAGTGGCGCGACAATGCATGGCCGCTCGATCGCTCGCTTGATGAGCTGGAGCGTCTTACCCACACGGCTGGTGCCCAGTGCGTGGCACGCTTGTCACAGCGTTTGGTAAAGCCGTATCCTAAATCGTTTATCGGTTCCGGTAAGGTTGAAGAGCTGTGCGGCCTGGTGCATCGCATGGATGCCGATGTCGTTATTTTTGACGACGACCTGACGCCCTCGCAGCAATCCTATTTGGAGAAAGCCGTGGGCGAGCCGGTAAAGATTATCGATCGTACGGCACTGATCTTGGATATTTTTGGCCTGCATGCTCAGACGCGTGAGGGACGCCTACAGGTACAGCTGGCACAGCTTCAATATCTGTTGCCTCGTCTGCGTGGCATGTGGAGCCATCTCGCCAAGGAACAGACGCGCGGCGGCATCGGCTCACGCTTTGGTCAGGGCGAAAGTCAGCTCGAGGTCGACCGTCGCCTCATTCGTAATAAGATCGCTGCGCTTCGTCGTGAGCTCAAGCAGGTTGAACAGCGTCGCGATGTTCAATCCAAGAGCCGCATTGAGTCACCGGCGTTTCGCGTCGCGTTAGCCGGTTATACCAATGCGGGTAAATCGTCGTTGCTCAATCGTCTGACCGGATCTACGGTGCTTTCGCAGGACAAGCTGTTTGCTACGCTCGACCCGACGACGCGTTCGTATCGCCTGCCCGGCGGTCGTGGCATGACGATTACCGATACTGTTGGCTTTATTCAAAAGCTACCGCATGGTCTCGTTGATGCCTTTAAGTCCACGCTGTCTGAGGTTCTTGGTGCCGATCTGATCCTTAAAGTTGTGGATGCCTCTGACGAGGACTACGAGCGCCAGCTCGAGGCAGTCGATCGCGTTCTTGACGAGATCGGTGCCGGCGAGCGTTTGACGCTTACGGTGTTCAATAAAATCGATCTTCTCGATAGCGTTGATCGATTGAGTTTCCGTCGTCGCTATCCCGAGGCCGTGCTGTTCTCGGCCCAGACGGGCGAGGGACTCGACGATCTCGTCGACCGTATTGCTCGCGAGGCGGCTGCCACCGATGTGTTGCTCTCCGCTGAAATCCCGTATCGCGAGGGCGCCCTCATCACGCTGGTGCATGAACAGGGAACCCTTTTGCACGAGGAATATCTTGAGGGCGGCGTTCGTATTGTTGCGAAGCTGCCGGCTCGTATCGCGCCGCGGCTCAAGCGTTATCGCACCGAGTAGACGAGCTCCAAAAAGCCCAGAATAATGGGCTGATGCAGTAGATAAAAGGGGAGTGCGTGACGTCCAAGGCTGGCGAGCTCCGGGATGGGATTGGCGTAGGCCCAGCTAGGGACGGTCTTATCGATTCCCTTCGCTATGTGTGCGGCGAAGTATCCTGCAAGATACATAAAGAAAAACGGGATGATGGGGTAGTAATCACCTGAGACAAACCCAGGGCTCGGAAATCCCAGCCACGCCAGGTAGGGGACAGGGTAGATCGTTTTGGGGATGCTCCAGGTGAGGGCAAACAACAAAAGGCATAGGGACATGCCCCATCTCGCCGATATCTTCTTAAGGACGGGATCGGTCAACGCCACGATGCCGGTACATGCGGCCATGCAGTAGATGATGCCAAAATTAACAGAATCGTCAACTGAGACAAGTGTTGTTGCCAACCAGACGACGAGTGCTGCTAAGGCGTATTTGGCGGCACGTTTGATATTGTTGCGCGAAAGGGTGCACATCCAACCCGCGATAAACAAAAATACCCAGCTGATGCTGGCGCGCCAGA
>USAY01000114.1 GCA_900552755.1 uncultured Collinsella sp. | reverse complement strand
GGCCGAACGAGTCCCCATACCCTCGTTCGGTCAGACGCGCCGCCGCGTTGCTGCTTTGTGCCGTATAATGTCCACTACCTATGACGCGATACAAAAGAAAGGTGTTTGCCCATGCAGGCACAGAAGGCGGAGGGAACCCGCGACCTTATCGGCGCCGAGATGCGCGCCTGGCAAAAGATGCAGCAGATTGCGGCCGGCGTGTTCGAGCCGTTTGGTTTTAAGCCCATCGAGACGCCCGCGATCGAGCAGGTTGACGTGTTTGTCCACGGTATCGGCCAGTCGACCGACGTCGTGCGCAAGGAGATGTTCCGCGTGTTTAGCGGCGCCAACCTGGAGCGCGTCTTTACCGAGGGCACCGACACCAAGCTTAAGCCCAAGCAGCGCCTGGCCCTTCGTCCCGAGGGCACGGCCGGTGTGGTGCGCGCCGTCGTGGAGAACAACCTGGTGCCCCAGGGCTCCACGCCGTTTAAGGCCTATTACGCCGAGGCCATGTTCCGTGGCGAGCGCCCCCAGAAGGGACGCCTGCGCCAGTTCCACCAGGTGGGCATCGAGTGGCTCGGCGCTCCCGATCCGGCGGCAGACGCCGAGTGCATCATCATGCTCATGGAGTTCTACAAGCGCCTGGGCTTCGATCTTTCCAAGCTCCGTCTGCTCATTAACTCGATGGGCGATGCGCAGTGCCGTCCGGCATATCGCGAGCAGGTCAAGCAGTTCATTCTCGACCACGCCGACGAGATGTGCGACGAGTGCCGCGAGCGCGCCGAGCTCAACCCGCTGCGCGCCTTCGACTGCAAGAACGACCATTGCCGCGAGATCATGGCCGACGCCCCGCTGATGGGCGACAACCTGTGCGACGAGTGCCGCGAGCACTACGAGCAGGTCAAGCGCTATCTGGACGCCGCTGGTATCGAGTATGTCGAGGATCCTACCCTGGTGCGCGGCCTGGACTACTACACCCGTACTGTCTTTGAGGTCGAGGCTCCCGGCGCCGGTGTCGGCTCCATCGGTGGCGGCGGTCGCTATGACGGCTTGGTCGAGCTCGAGGGCGGCAAGCCCACGGCGGGCGTCGGCTTTGCCGTCGGCTTTGAGCGCGCCCTGCTGGCCCTGCAGGCCTTTGGCAGCGAACTGGGTGCCGAGGAGGTCCCGTGCGTCTACGTTGCCAACGCCGGCAAGGAGCTGCGTCAGAACGTCTTTACCATTACGCAGCAGCTTCGCGCTGCAGGGATTGTGACCGAGGCCGACTATCAGGGCCGTTCGCTCAAGGCCCAGTTTAAGCAGGCCGACAAGGTGGGTGCCAAGCTCATTTTGGTCTTGGGCGGCGACGAGCTTGCCGCCGGCAAGGTCAAGGTGCGCGACATGCAGAGTCACGACGAGGTTCTCGTCGATTTGGCCAACGTGGTCGAGGCGGTTCGCGAGCGCCTGTAGCGCATGTTTTTTGAGCTGCGGGCCTGTTAACGTGCCCTGCTCATGGAGAGCGATTGTTACGGGGGTGTTTCGCATTTATGCGGAATGCCCCCGTTTGTATATGCCGTCCACCGAGAAATACGACCATTTGGGGCAAAAAGCCTTGCAATGCAGAAAATACTTTTGTGTGGTAAAGCGCAATCAGCTTCGAAAGTTTTTGCCGAGTGCCTATAATAAATACCGCATGTTACGTGCATAGAAGGAGGAATGGGAGGAAACGTGGCTGAGAACCTAAGCAACCAGTCTGTACCCGAAGCCGCGGCG
Organism: uncultured Collinsella sp.; assembly: GCA_900552755.1. Lineage (GTDB taxonomy): Bacteria > Actinomycetota > Coriobacteriia > Coriobacteriales > Coriobacteriaceae > Collinsella. Next base: position 4,111 of record USAY01000114.1, on the reverse strand, counting down.
CGTGTCGCTGCCGTGGTCAACCGCCTCGTTAACCGAATCGGCTCGAATGCCGAGTCCAGGGAGCGTCTCGCCGAGATCGAGATTCCCGAGGAGCTGCGCGATAATCTGGCGCTGTTCCTGCGCCTGGAGCGCCGTGTGCTTAGCGAGTATGATCCCGAGATCGCGGACCTGTTCGACAAGATTTTAACAGCCGAGATTGTGGCCAATGCCGGCAACCCTGGTAGCCGCGCTGCCGACGAGTCCGTTGACGAGCAGGGCGTGCCCACTGCCGACGAGCCCACCGCCGTGGCGTTTCGCGAAGTCGTCGATCTGATCGACAGCCTGCCGCTCGATAAGCAACAGGTCATTGTCCGCGCCTTTACGAGCTTCTTCCATCTGGCAAACCTGTCGGAGGAGAACTACCGTGTGGCGCAGCTGCGCGAGCGCGAGGCCGGCGCATCGACCGATACCGAGGTCGATCCCGCTAACGAACTCACCGTCGCCTATCACCAGTTGGTAAACGAGATGGGTGTCGAGGGCGCCAACGAGCTGCTCGACAAGCTCGAGTTCCACCCTGTCTTTACCGCACATCCCACCGAGGCTCGTCGTAAGGCCGTCGAGGGCAAGATTCGCCGTATCTCCAACCTGCTGGAGGAGCGTCCGCGTCTGGGCGGCTCCGACCTGGTGGAGAACGAGCGCCACATGCTGCAGGAGATCGACGCCCTGGTACGCACGAGCCCCATCGCGCTCAAGAAGCCCACGCCGGTCGAGGAAGCTGATACCATCATCGACATCTTCGATAACACGCTGTTCGACGTTATCCCCGTCATCTATCGTCGTTTTGACGACTGGGTGCTGGGTGATAAGGCCGGTACCGTGCCGCCGCTGTGCCCGGCGTTCTTCCATCCCGGCAGCTGGATCGGTTCCGACCGTGACGGCAACCCCAACGTCACCGCCAAGGTGAGCCGTGAGGTCGCTGCTAAGTACTTTACGCACATGGTGCTCAAGCTCGAGGACAAGTGCCGCCGCATCGGCCGCAACCTGACGCTCGAGGCCACCTACAGCAAGCCGTCTGCCGAGCTCATTAACCTGTGGAACCATCAGGTCGAGATGAGCACCCAGTACACTGCACGTGCTGAGCTGATCTCCGAGCACGAGCCGCATCGCGCCGTCATGCTCGTCATGGCCGACCGTCTGAACGCCACCGTGCGTCGCATCACCGACACCATGTACCACAGCGCCGATGAGTTCCTGGATGACCTGCGCGTCGTTCAGCGCTCCCTGGCCGCCTGCGGCGCCGTCCGTGCTGCCTACGGCCCGGTCCAGACCATCATCTGGCAGGTCGAGTCCTTCGGCTTCCATATGGTCGAGATGGAGTTCCGTCAGCACTCCGTGGTGCATGCCCGCGCCCTCAAGGATATCCACGAAAACGGTATCCATGGCGATCTGCAGCCCATGACGCGCGAGGTTATCGATACCTTCCGCGCTATCGGCTCCATCCAAAAGCGCTACGGCAAGAAGATGGCGCACCGCTACATCATCTCGTTCACCAAGAGCGCCCAGCATGTGGCCGACGTCTTTGAGCTTGCCCACCTGTCCTTTGCACACGAGGAGGATGTCCCCGAGCTCGACGTGATCCCGCTGTTCGAGCAGCTCGAGGACCTCGAGGGCTGCGTCGACGTGCTCGACCAGATGCTTACGCTGCCCGTGGTGCAAAAGCGCCTTGCCCAGACCAACCGCCGCATGGAGGTCATGCTGGGCTATTCCGACTCCTCCAAGGATGCCGGTCCTACCACGGCCATGCTCGCGCTGCACTCCGCGCAGGAGCGCATTGCCAAGTGGGCCGAGAAGAACGATATCGACCTGGTGCTCATGCACGGTCGCGGCGGTGCCGTGGGCCGTGGCGGCGGCCCGGCCAACAAGGCCGTGCTGGCGCAGCCCAAGGGTTCGGTCAACTGCTTCTTTAAGCTCACCGAGCAGGGCGAGGTCATCTTTGCCCGTTACGGCAACCGCACGCTGGCTCAGCGCCATGTTGAGTCCGTTGCCGCCGCAACGCTTTTGCAGTCGGCCCCGAGTGTCGAGAAGACCAACACCGAGACCACTCAGAAGTTCTGGGATATGGCCGAGAAGCTCAACACCGCAAGCCACGAGCGCTATCTGGACCTGCTGAACACCGAGGACTTTACACCGTGGTTCTCGACCGTGACGCCGTTGACCGAGGTCGGTCTGCTGCCGATTGGCTCGCGTCCCGCCAAGCGCGGCCTGGGCGCCAAGTCGCTCGACGACCTGCGTACCATTCCGTGGATCTTCAGCTGGAGCCAGGCACGCATTAACCTGGCCGCTTGGTACGGCCTGGGCACCGCCTGCGAGCAGTTTGGCGATCTGGACCAGCTTAAGGCTGCCTACCAGGAGTGGCCGTTCTTCCGCACCTTTATCGACAACATCGAGATGTCGATCGCCAAGACCGACCAGCGCATCGCCAAGATGTATCTGCACCTGGGCGATCGCCAGGATCTGTCCGAGAAGGTCTTCACCGAGATGCAGCTCACCCGTAAGTGGGTTCTTGCCATCGTCGGTGACGAGTGGCCGCTGCAGCGCCGCCGCGTGCTCGGCTGCGCTGTCCGCGTGCGTAACCCCTACGTCGACGCCCTATCCATCGCCCAGGTTCGCGCCCTTCGCGAGGTGCGTATGAACCAGGACGAGATGGCCGAGGAGAAGAAGGCCGAGTACATGAGCCTGATTCTTTCGACTGTGACCGGCGTCTCGGCAGGACTGCAAAACACGGGGTAATCGATAGCCCTGTGGCTCTCACCGGGACCCGACGGGTTTCCCTCTGAATGCGTCCTCGCACTTGAAGCCCCCTTATCCTGCTCCTTTGGAGCTGCGGATAAGGGGGCTTCGTGCTGCGGAATGCATTCAGAGGGAAACCCGTCGGGTCCCTTCGTCCTCGTTCTTCGGGGATTAAAGCTGAAGGGGATAATGGTGCGCTTCGCGCCCAATGTGGGGTGCGGCGAGGGCTTCTTGCGTCCTGCGGAGTGTGCCTAAAAGTAAACTAATGGCGGACCCTGCGATGTCCGGTCTTCGGCGGATTACTGGCTGGGGGAATAATGGCGCGCTTCGCGCGTTTTGGATGGCGTCTGTCCCGGCGGCGCGTTTGGCGCTTCGCGCTTCTCGCCTTACGACTGTAGCGGCCGCGGTCCCAAGCGGGATCGCGGCCGATTTGTTGTGGGTCAAATATGAACGTTGTGTTAATGAGTCGGTGGACGGTGGTGTTTTTCGGTGAGCGGCGTATCCTTCCAACGGTTAATCTAGTGTGTCAGTTGAAAGGAAGAGGGCGCTCGTCATTGTTTGAATGTGAACTACCGTTTGACCACAAGACGTTGCATCTGGAGCTCGAGGATAAGAACTTCGCTGGTGTGATGGAGGGTCATCAAAACGAGTTTAAGACCACGAAATCGCAGGAAGAGCTGGTAGAGGAGTCGCTTGCCAACCCTTATGGCTCGCCTTCGCTCGAGGAGCTTTGTGCTGGCAAAAAGGATATCGTCATCATTAGCTCCGACCATACGCGTCCCGTTCCCTCGCGTGTGACGATGCCTATTCTGCTGCATCACATCCATTCCGCTGCGCCCGAGGCTCGTGTGCGTATTTTGGTTGCTACGGGTATGCACCGTCCGTCGACGCACGAGGAGCTCGTCAACAAGTATGGCGAGGAGATCGTTGCCAACGAGGAAATCGTTATGCACGTCGCGACTGACGACAGCATGATGAAAAAGATCGGCACCCTGCCTTCTGGTGGCGAGTGCATCATCAACAAGATTGCCGCCGATTGCGATCTGTTGCTTGCCGAGGGCTTTATTGAGCCGCACTTCTTTGCCGGTTTCTCCGGCAGCCGCAAGTCCGTGCTGCCCGGCGTCGCCAGCTACAAGACCATCATGTACAACCACAACGGTCAGTTTGTGAATGATTCCCACTCGCGTGCCGGCAACCTGTGCCACAACCATGTGAGCGAGGACATGTTCGCCGCCGCCGAGATGGCTCACCTTGCCTTTGTGCTCAACGTGGTGCTCAACGGCAAGCACGAGGTCATCGGCTCCTTTGCCGGCGACATTCACAAGGCGCACGAGGCCGGCTG
>USAY01000113.1 GCA_900552755.1 uncultured Collinsella sp. | reverse complement strand
AAGGGTGCGTCCGCATGGGTAGCGTAGCGTTTCTGTTTGCCGGCCAGGGTGCCCAGCACCCCGCGATGGGCGTCGACCTGATCGAGGCATCGCCGGCGGCCGCCGAGGTGTTCGCCATTGCCGACGAGGTGCGCCCGGGGACCAGCGAGCAGTGCCGGAGCGCCTCGAAGGAGGAGCTCTCGCGGACCGAGAACACGCAGCCGTGCGTGTTCGTGCACGATTTGGCTGTCGCTGTCGCCCTGCGCGATCGCGGCGTGGTGCCTGCCGCCTGTGCGGGATTCTCGCTGGGCGAGGTCGCTGCACTCACCTTTGCGGGGGCATTCGATACGCGAGCGGGTTTTGAGCTCGTGTGTGAGCGCGCGGCTTTGATGGCCACGGAGGCCGAGCGTCACCCCGGCGGCATGCGCGCCGTCATAAAGCTCGATGCGGCGCAAGTCGAGGGCCTGGCAAAACAGGCCGGCGAGGACTGCTGGCCGGTCAACTACAACAGCCCGCAGCAGACGGTTGTTGCCGGGGCGTCCGAGGCGCTGCAGGAGCTCGACGTCCTAGTAAAAGAGGCCGGCGGCCTCGCTATGAAAGTCGCGGTGTCGGGTGCATTTCATAGCCCCTATATGGCCGAGGCGACTGAGGGGCTGGCGACGTATATCCAAGCCGGTCACGCGCCGTCTCCACTGCTGATTTCGGTCATGGCAAACATGACGGCAGCGCCCTATCCGGCGGACCCACGAGCGGCATCGGATGTCTTGGCCAACCAGGTGAGTCATGCCGTTCGCTGGGTCGACACGCTGCATACTCTGCAGGATCAGGGCATCGACACGTTTATTGAGGTCGGCCCTGGTAAAACGCTGTCGGGCCTGGTCAAGCGTACGCTGAGCGACGTTCGTGTGTATTCGTGCGAGACGGCCGAGCAGGTCGCAGCTATTGCCGACGAGCTCGCATAGTCCACAGGGCTGTAACCCGAAAGGAATGACATGGGCAACTTGAACAATGGCGCGCTCGAGCGCAACGACTCACGTCGCGTGGCACTGGTCACGGGCGGCTCGCGGGGTATCGGCCGCGCCTGCGCTATCGGTCTGGCGGAGGATGGCTACGATATCGCCGTCGTCTATGCCGGCAGCGTCGATGCGGCGCGCGAGACGTGCGACGCCTGCGAGGCGGCTGGCGCCACGGCGCGCTCATATCAATGCGACGTGGCCGACCCCGCTGCCGTCAACGCGTGCGTGGAAGCGGTCCTCAACGACTTTGGCTCCATTTGGGCGCTCGTCAACAACGCTGGCATCACCCGCGATGGCCTGCTCATGCGCATGGGCGATGACGCCTTCGATCGCGTGCTCGATGTCAATCTTAAAGGAACGTTTAACACGACGCGCGCGCTCACCAAGACCTTTATGCGCCAGCGCGGCGGCTGCGTCGTCAACATGAGCTCGGTCGTGGGCCTGATGGGCAATGCTGGGCAAGCCAACTACGCTGCCTCCAAGGCGGGCGTGATCGGCCTGACCAAGGCGGTGGCGCGCGAGCTTGCGCCCCGCGGCGTACGAGTGAACGCGGTTGCCCCCGGGTTTGTCGAGACGGATATGACGGCAAAGCTCTCGGAGAAGGTGCGTACGGTAACCGAGGAGCAGATTCCCCTTAAGCGTATGGCGCGCCCCGAGGAGGTGGCCGGCGTGGTGCGCTTTTTGGCGAGCGATGCGGCTGCCTACATTACGGGTGAGGTCGTGCGCGTCGACGGCGGAATGGCGATGTAGAAACCAGGGCCGAAGAACGGCTTGGATGAGGAGACCATGATGGAACAGAGAGTTGCAATCACCGGTATCGGTGCCGTGTCGCCGCTCGGCAACACCGCGCTTGCCACCTGGGCGGCAATGTGTGCTGGCACGTGCGGCATCGGCCCGATCACGCACTTCGATACCGATGCGTTTGCCGTCAAGGTGGCAGCCGAGGTCAAGGGCTTTGACAGCAACGAGTACTTTGGCAAGCGTGACGCCAAGCATCTCGACCCCTGCGTTCAGTTTGCGATGGCGGCTTCGGACGAAGCCATGCACGATGCGGGCTTTGATGTCGAAGGCGCCATCGATCGCGAGCGCCTGGGCGTCTACGTGGGCTCGGGCGTGGGCGGCATGACGACGCTCGTCGACAACGTCCATACGATTGCCGAACGTGGGCCCCGCCGCGCATCGCCCTATATGATCGCGATGATGATCCCCAACATGGCATCGGGCAATATCGCAATCCGCCACAAGGCAAAGGGCCCGACCCTGCCCGTGGTGACCGCGTGCGCAACCTCGGCCCATGCGGTGGGCGAGGCGTTCCGCGCCATCAAGCACGGCTATGCCGACGCGATCCTCGCGGGCGGCGCCGAGGCTGCAATTATCCCCGATGCCGTTGCGGGCTTTACGTCCTGCCGCGCATTGACCACCAACCCCGATCCCGCGACGGCCTGCCGTCCGTTCGATGCAGACCGCGACGGCTTTGTGATGGGCGAGGGCGCCTGCGTGCTGGTACTCGAGAGCATGGAACATGCGCAGGCGCGCGGTGCGCACATTTATGCCGAGGTCGTGGGCTACGGCAACACCGATGATGCCTATCACATCACGAGTCCTGATCCCGAGGCTGCCGGCATTGCCCGCGCGATATCGCTGGCGGTGACCGAGGGCGACGTCAAGCCTTCCGAGGGTCTCTACATCAATGCCCACGGCACATCGACCAAGCTCAACGATTCGTCCGAGACGACGGGCATTAAGCGTGCGCTCGGCGAGGACGCGGCGCGCGCCGCGCACGTCTCGTCGACTAAGTCGATGACCGGCCACATGATCGGTGCCACGGGCGCCATCGAGGTCATGGCCTGCGCCATGGCGCTCGAGCAGGGCGTGGTGCCGCCGACCATTAACTACCACACGCCCGATCCCGCCTGCGATCTTGACTACACGCCCAATCGCGCGGTTCGCGCTGACCTTACCTGGGCGCTTTCGACCAACCTGGGCTTTGGCGGACACAACGCCGCCATCGCGCTGCGTAGATATACGAGGAGCTAGAGCATGGATTCCAAAAGACTTGCCGAGATAGCCGATGTTATGGAGGACCGCGGCCTCACGCGCGTACGCGTTGAGGAGCCCGATGGCACCGCGGTCGAACTCGAGCGCGCGAGCGCCGCACAGCCGGTTGCCGTGCCCATGCCCATGCCGAGCGCTATGGCCGCTCCAGTTGCAGCTCCCACAGTCGCGCCTGCCGCACCGGAGCCCGCCGCGCAGACACCTGCCGCCGCACCGGAGCCCAAGGGCACCGAGGTGACCGCTCCCATGGTCGGCGTTTTCTATGCTGCCCCGGCGCCGGGCGACGAGCCGTTTGTGCACGTGGGCTCTAAGGTCAAGGCCGGCGAGACGCTCTGCATCATCGAGGCCATGAAGGTTCTCAACGAGGTAACGGCAGAGGCAGACGGCGAGGTGCTCGAGATCTGCGTGGCCGACGGCGACCTCGTGGAGTTTGGCAGCTGCCTCATGAGGATCGGATAGGTGATATCCATGAACAAAGAAGAGCTTAAGGAACTGTTGCCGCATCGCGAACCGATGCTTTTGCTCGACGAGGCCGAGCTGGTGGGCGACGAGGCCCACGGCAAGATCACGATTACGGGCGACGAGTACTTTTTGCAGGGGCATTTTCCGGGAAACCCGGTGGTCCCCGGCGTGATTCAGTGCGAGATGCTCGCCCAAAACTGTTGCGTGCTGCTGATGGGCGATGAGGAAGCGCGCGGCGCGACGCCGTTCTACACGAGTCTGGACAAGGTGCGCTTTAAGCGTCCGGTGCGCCCGGGCGACACGGTTGATCTGGTGTGCACCATCACGCGTGCGCGCGGGCCGTTCCGCTTTGCGACGGGTACTGCGAGCGTCAACGGTGAGGTTTGCTGCCGCGCCGATATGTCTTTTGCACTCATGCACGAAAGTTAAGGAAGGCTTCATGTTCGACAAAGTGCTCATCGCCAACCGCGGCGAAGTCGCGGTCCGTGTTATCCGCGCGTGCCGCGATATGGGCATCAAGACCGTCGCCGTTTATTCCACGGCCGATGCGGACGCGCTGCACGTGCAGCTTGCCGACGAGGCGTATTGCATCGGCGGTCCGCGTCTTGCCGAGAGCTACCTCAACGACGATGCTGTGCTCACCTGTGCCGTAAAGTCGGGAGCTAAGGCAATTCATCCCGGCTATGGCTTTTTCTCCGAGAAGGCGAGCTTCGTGCGCGACTGCGACAAGTATGGCCTGGCGTTTGTTGGTCCTTCGGCCAAGGTGATCGACAGCATGGGCGACAAGGACGCCGCACGTCGAACGGCTGCCGCGGCGGGCGTGCCCATCGTGCCGGGCTGCGATTTGCTCAAAAGTCCCGAGGAGGCAACGGCCGAGGCTGAGCGCATTGGCTGCCCCGTGCTTATTAAGGCGCGTGCGGGCGGCGGCGGTCGCGGTATTCGTAAGGTCGAGCGCGTGGAAGATGCGGCAAAGGCCTTTATTGAAGCACGCGCCGAGGGCGAGGCCGTTTTTGGCGACGGCGAGTGCTACATGGAGAAGTTCGTCGCGCCGGCGCATCACGTTGAGGTACAGATTATGGCCGATAAGCAGGGCCATGTGTTTTCGCTCGGCGAGCGCGAGTGCTCGGTGCAGCGGCGCAACCAAAAGCTAATCGAGGAGAGCCCCGCGCCGTGCCTCGACGGACACGACGACATTCGTGCTCGCATGCACAAGGCAGCGCGTGACCTGGCTCGTGCCGTCGGCTACGAAGGAGCCGGTACCATCGAGTTCCTGTATTCGGACGACGGCAATTTCTACTTTATGGAAATGAACACGCGCTTGCAGGTGGAGCATCCGGTTACGGAGTTTGTGACCGATACCGACTTGGTCAAGTGGCAGCTGCGCGTGGCAGCCGGCCAGCCTCTGCCCTTTGAGCAGGAGGACATGCCGGTCCGCAACCACGCCATGGAGTGCCGCATCAATGCCGAAACGCCGGATTTTCTGCCGTCATGCGGAACGGTCACCGCGTTGCGTGTGCCGGGTGGTCCGCGCGTGCGCTGGGATTCCGCCATGTTTACCGGTGCTAAAGTTCCGCCGTACTACGACTCCATGCTTGGCAAGCTCATCGTGTGTGCGCCCACGCGTGACGGCGCCATTCGCAAGATGCGCTCGGCCCTGGGCGAGCTCGTGATTGAGGGCGTGAGCGAAAACAGCGAGCTTCAGCTCGACGTGCTGGCAAACGACGAGTTCTTGTCGGGCATGTATCACACCGATCTGATGGGGCATCTCTATGCTGATGAATAGAAAAGCGAAGACGGTCAACGTCCTCGAGGGACCGATGACCGAGTCGTGCGCCGAGTTTCCCGCGCGCCACGTGTTTATCAAGTGCCCGGAGTGCCGCCGCGTGATCGATGAGGCGCGCCTGCACGACAACCTCGAGGTCTGCCCTCGTTGCGGCAAACACTTTCGCGTGAGCGGGCGCGACCGCATGCGCATGACGATTGACGAGGGCACGTTTGAGGAATGGGATGCCAGTCTGGTGCCGGAGGACTTCCTCTCGTTTCCCGGCTATGCCGACAAGCTCAAGAGCGTGAGCGAGCGTTCGGGCGAGCACGATGCCGTTGTGTGCGGCAGGGGCAAAATCTGCGGTTGCGATACCGCGCTCTTCTTTATGGACGCCAACTTTATGATGGGCTCGATGGGTTCCGTGGTGGGCGAGAAGATCTGTCGCACATTTGAGCGAGCGACCGAGCTTGGATTGCCAGTTGTCGGCTTTACCGTTTCGGGCGGTGCGCGCATGCAAGAGGGCGTGACATCGCTTATGCAGATGGCCAAGATTTCTGCGGCGGTTAGGCGCCACAGCGAGGCGGGCGGCC
>USAY01000112.1 GCA_900552755.1 uncultured Collinsella sp. | reverse complement strand
GGAGCGCATAGCCGAGGCCGAGGCCGAGCTAGAGCGCCTGCGTTCGCTATAATGGGCGGCGGTCGCGCCTTGTATATCGGTACAATTGGTGGCTGCGTTCCGTCATGGGTGGCTCCTCGTCCTACGTGTGCTGCGTCGGCAACAACGGCTATGCCTACTACTCCTCGGCGACGAACGTCTGGGTTCGCCCCCGCCCCGGCTTCCCTTATTGCCAGACCGAGTAGGCCCCAGGGCCGAAAGCAGAGCGCGGAGAGGAAGGAAGGCGCGACCGTCGGGCTCACGCCCGTAAATACGCACCCCGCGAGGGTGGTCGGACGCTGCTTGCATGGCGCGGCGGCATGGCTCACTTGGACGCGCACCGCAGCGTGCTGGCCATGGACGCGCTGCACCGAAGCCTGTTCGGAAATCTCGCGCAGGGGGGTGCTCAATGCAGGCCAACCAGAGGGACGATTCAAGCGGAAGCAAGCCCTCGCAATAGCGGAGAACCGGCAACTCAAAGCAGCGGCCTAAGCGAAGCGGCTGCGAAATAACAGAAACATCGAAGGCGTGCTGCGGCGCGCCTTCTTCCTTTGCGCCCATCAAAGCGGCTCGGCAATCTCACGGCGCTAATACGATGGCGGCACATTCCCCGACAAGAGAGGAGTCCGCATGGACACTGAGGAAGACACGCCGCGCCCCAACGATCTTCAAGATGGCACCATGGCCGAGGTCAACGCCCTGCGCGATCTGCTGTCGCAGATCGGCGACCCCGACGCGGCGCACGACGCGGGCGTTATCGACGATGACGAGTACGCTGAGCGGAAGGCGCGAAAGCTCGCCTATACCGCGGCGCTCGCCGCCTACGACAGTGGCGAGACGCTCGACGTGTCGGCGCTGATCGACCAGATGCGCGAGCGGGCGTCGCAGCCGACGCAGACCGAACAGAACACGGCGAACATCGACTACCTGCTCATGACGGTCGGAGGTGACCAGTAATGCCAACGAAGAAAACCGACGAGCATTCCAAGCACTTCGCGCTCGTCAAGAAGTACTACGACCGACCTCTTTGGAGTAAGGTGCGAGTACACAAGGCCGTCGAGTGCAAGTGGATCACCGCCGACGAGTACAAGGAGATCACCGGCGAGGAGTACACGGCCGAATAGGCGGAAGGAGGGCGCCCAGGATGGAAGTGCTCAAACTTTTTGCGCCTTACGGACCGGCTTGGCTTGGCGGCGTGCTCCTGACGCTCGTTGCGTTCTGCTTCGGGAAACAATTTCTTGAGGAGTACAAACGCCAAAACCAGCGGAAGGGCGAGCTCGACCTCAAGCGCGAGGAGCGCAAGCAGGCCGAAGTCGACGAGCGCGCGCAGCGGGACCGCGAGCGCTCGCAGATGGAGGGCCGCATCGCCGCGCAGATGGAGCGCAGCAATAGCCTCATGGAGGCGATGAAGACGCTCATGGAGTCCGTCGTGGCGTCCAACGAGGTCTTGCACGCGGACTTGGCGCACAGCCAGGCGAGGAGCCAGGGGATGGCCGAGAAGGTCGACCACATCTGCGACCGCGTCGACCTTATCTACAGCAAGGAATCCGACAGATAGGAGCAATCGAATGAATGAGATCCAGGCGGGCCTCACGGTGTGCACGGTCCTGGTCGTGCCGTACATCGTGCAGGCCATCAAGACGAAGGCGATGACGGGCAACGTCGCCCGCTGGACGGCCATCGCCGTCTCGGCGGGATGCGGCGCCCTCACGGCCATGTCGGGCGGCGTCCCGACCGAACCCTCGGCGTGGGTCACGTCCATCTTCGCCGCTGTCGGCGGCGTGCAGGTGGCCTACGCGGCCTTCAAATCGGTCGGCATCACGGACAAATGGCTGGACGCCCTGCTGGCGCTCGGCGACATCAAGGAGGACTAACATGGCAGACTTCGCGAACGTCCAGCCGGACGAGTACAAGCTTCTGGGGCGCAACTTCTCCGCAGGCCGCCCGTTCGGCATCAAGGGCGTGACCATCCACCACATGGCCGGCGACCTCAACGCCGGCCAGTGCAACGGCATCTGGGGTGCCAACGGCTGTTCTGCCCACTACTCGGTCGACCGCAACGGCCACATCGTGCAGCACGTCAACGACACCGACCGCGCCTACGCCTGCGGCGACGGGATCGGCACCGGACGCGGTAACGACACGACCATCTCGATTGAGCACGCCAACAGCGGCAGCAACCCGTGGACCGTCCACGAGAAGGCAATCGAGAGCGGCGCTCACCTTGTCGCGGCCCTGTGCCTGTACTACGGCCTCGGTCGCCCCGAGTGGTGCAAGAACGTGTTCCCGCACCGCTACTGGAGCGCCACGGCCTGCCCCGGCGAGCTTGCGGGCTCCCAGCGCGACCATTACATGCAGCGCGCTCAGGCGTGGTATGACGCGATGAAGGGCGGCAAGGCACCCGCCCCCTCCACCGCCGCTAAGCCTGCCGCGGCAAAGCCCTCTCAGGCGGCATCCGGCGGCTTCACGAAGGCATCTGGCAAGCGCATCCCCGTCCACTACTCCCTCCACCTCAAGGGCGGCGGCTGGCTGGACGAGGTGACCGACTTCGGCGCCGGGGACAACGGCTTCGCGGGCTACCCGTGCCGACAGCACGACCTCCTTTGCGCCCGAGTCGATCGCGGCACGCTCAAGTATCAGGTCCACACCATCGAGGACGGCTGGCTTGACTATGTTTCCAAGGGCGACCGCAACGATACCGTGAACGGTTGCGCCGGCATCGCCGGCCACACCATCGACGGTGTACGCATGTACTACGTGACCCCGGGCGGCGAGGAGTACAAGCAGGCGTGGTATCGCTCGCAGACCACCGCGCGCGCCGGATGGCTCGACACCGTGTGCGACGACGGCTCCACCTACGGCGGCGACGACTACGCCGGTTTCTACGGCGAGCCGCTCGACCGACTCCAAGTCTGCGTCACCGACGGCAACCCGTACTAGCATGATCGCGCTGGCTTTCGTCCTCGGCGCGCTCTTCGGCGGCACCGTGGCGACAATCGGCCTGTGCATCGTGAGCATCAACGGGCGCTAGCCGCGGCCCGCTCGGGTTATCCCGGGCGGGTTTTTTCTCGAGAAAAGGTGTTGCTACGCCGCCCGTGGTATCCTGAGCAGCACGACGGTCCCAACGGCGCAGATCTCGGTTCTAGAATCTAGGCAGACGGGGCACCATCGAACGTAAGACCGTCCGAACCTCGCATGGTCCGGGCGGTTTTTCTTATACCGACGCGACGTGATGGGACGTGGTATGGCAGCAACGGATATCGAGCGCGGACTCTCGACCGCCGAGGTCGAGGAGCGCATCGCCGCCGGTAAGATCAACCGCAACATGGAGCTCAAGACCAAGTCGGTCAAAGAGCTCATCATCGAGAACCTCTGCACGCTGTTTAACTTGATCAACGTGGTCTTGGCGATTCTGGTCTTGTTGACGGGGTCGTTTAAGAATCTGACGTTCTTGTTCGTGGTGTTTTTGAACACCGCCATCGGCGTCATCCAGTCCATGCGTTCCAAGCGGATGGTCGATAAGCTTACGTTGCTCACCTCTAAGAAGGCTATTGCGGTGCGTGATGGTGCCGAAGTGGAGCTCGACCTGGACCAGATCGTGCTCGACGACATCATCCGCCTGGGGCGCGGCGACCAGATTCCCGCTGACGCCGTGGTGGTTTCGGGCGAGGCGCTCGTGAACGAGAGCCTGCTGACGGGCGAGAGCGACCTTATTAAGAAACAGCCCGGTTCCGAGCTCATGAGCGGCAGCTTTATTGACTCGGGCCTGCTGCGTGCTCGCGTGATCCATGTCGGTGCCGACAACTACGTGGCCAAAATTAATAACGAGGCCAAGTACGTCAAAAAGGTCAATTCCGAGATCATGAACGCGCTTAACGCCATCGTGCGCTTTGCGAGCATCATCATGATCCCGCTCGGTTTGGCGTTGTTTGCCTCGAGTGTGAGCGAGCTGTGGGATGCCGCGGGAACCCCGGGCGATAGCGCGCTTTCGTGGTGCTTCTCCGAGCTGTTGGCTGGTCATGTGCCTTCGTCGGCGCTGCTGTCCACGGTGGGCGCCCTGCTGGGCATGATCCCGCAAGGCCTGGTGCTGCTGACCTCGTCGGTGCTCGCCATCGCCACGGTGCGCCTGGCCCGCCGCAAGGTGCTGGCGCAGCAGCTCTACTGCATCGAGACGCTCGCGCGCGTCGACGTGCTGTGCCTGGACAAGACGGGCACCATCACGTCGGGTCGTATGGAGGTCGAGGGCACCTACCCGCTGCCTGTTGAGGGTGTTGGCTTTGGCGTGGACTCGGAGGAGGCGGCTGTTCCCGTCGATACCACAGTGCTCGATTTTGCGCTGGCTAACGTCGCGCGTGCGACTTCGGCCGATGCCAACGAGACCTGCCAGGCGCTGCTCAACTATTACGCCGATCGCCCGGTCGAGGTGTCTGAGCCGCTGTCGGTCATTCCGTTCTCGTCGTCTAAAAAATGGAGTGGCGCTTCTTTTGCGCAGGGCTCCTATGTGATGGGTGCCGCGCAGTTTGTGCTCTCTGATCGTGTGTTTTCGCAGGTCGAGAACCGTGTCGCCGAGCTTGCCGATACCTGCCGCGTGCTCGTGGTGGCGCGCGTGGACGGCTTTACGCCCGATGGGGATATGGTGGGCGAGGCCGAGCCCGTGGGCTTTGTGACCATCCGCGACGAGATTCGTACCTCGGCGGCCGAGACCATCGGCTACTTTAACGAGCAGGGCGTGACCCTCAACGTGATCAGTGGCGACGACCCGCGTACGGTGTCGTCGATCGCGCGCGTGGTGGGCGTGCCGGGGGCGGACGCTTATGTGGACGCCACGACGCTCGATACACCGGCCAAGCTTGATGCCGCAGTGGACCGCTACCATGTCTTTGGTCGTGTGACCCCGCAGCAGAAGCGCGAGCTCGTGCAGGCGCTCAAGCGCCGCGAGCACACCGTGGCCATGACGGGCGACGGCGTCAACGACGTGCTGGCGCTCAAGGAGGCCGACTGCTCCGTGGCCATGGCGGCCGGCTCCGATGCCGCGCGTAACGTGGCCGAGATCGTACTCGTCGACAACGACTTTGCCTCGATGCCCGCCGTGGTGGCCGAGGGCCGTCGCTCCATCAACAACCTGCAGCGTTCGGCCTCACTGTTCCTGACCAAGACGCTGTTCTCGATGGGCCTGGCGGCGCTGTGTATCGCGCTGCCGCCGTACCCCTTCGAGCCCATCCAGATGACGCTCATTAACTTCTTCTGCATCGGCGCGCCGGGCTTTGTGTTGGGCCTGGAGCCCAACAATGCTCGTGTGAAGGGTGCGTTTTTGAGCAACGTACTCAAGCGTGCACTGCCGGCGTCGATTGCGGTCATTTTGGCTGCGGCGCTCGATATCTTTGTGGCGCGCGTGTTTGGCTTTAGCCAGCTCACGCTGTCTACGATGTGCCTGCTTACGTCGTGCGCGGCGAGCGTCAGCCTAATCTGGCGCATCTCGCAGCCTCTCACGCCCTTACGTGTGGTGCTCTTTGTGTTTGTAGTCGCCGGCATCCTGGTGGGCGTTATCGGATTCCCGGAGCTGCTGTCTATTGCCAACCTGTCGATGGGCCAGATGGTTATCTTGGCTGTTATCGTGGTCTTTACCTGCTCGGTGTTCTTTAAGCTCGCCACGATGATGGATTCGCTCAAGCCGCGTCGTCGTCATGCCGCAACTGGTTTTGGCCGCGGTGTGCGCGTCCGCCTGGGTCGCGGTGGCGGCAAGGTGAGCTCGACGGGCTCGACGGCCGAACGTTTTGCCAAGCGCGTCGTCGCCGACATGGCGCAGCGCCGCGAAGATCGCACCGCTCGCGAGGCCGAGGCCCGCGCACTCG
>USAY01000111.1 GCA_900552755.1 uncultured Collinsella sp. | reverse complement strand
TCGATGTGGTTGTCCTTGAGCATGACAGCCGTCGACAGGTTATAGCGGTGGTTGCTGCCACCGCCGATCTCGACTGCCGCCTTTTCAAACACACGCATGCCCGGTGTGGTCTTGCGCGTGTCGACAAGCACGGTCTTGGTGCCCTCGAGCGCAGCCGCCATCCGATGCGTGTAAGTAGCGATGCCGCTCATGCGCTGCAGGTAGTTGAGTGCCACGCGCTCGCCCGAAAGCAGCACGCGCGCATCGCCGCGCACCTGACCCACGTGGTCGCCGGCATGCACCTCGTCACCGTCGGCAACATCAAACAGCACCGAGCTCTGCGGATCCAGCAGCTCAAAGGTGCGAGCAAACACATCCAAGCCGGCGATGATGCCATCGGCTTTGGCGATAAGCTCCACCGTGGCGGGGCGCGCCGTGGGGCACACGCTCGCCGTGCTCACGTCCTCAAAGGTAATGTCCTCGCGCAGAGCCTGCAAAATCAGATCATCGACGACGAGTTTCATGGTAATGGGATTCATGGTCTACTCCTCCACGGCCTGCGTGCTGGCGGCACGGGCCAAATCATCGATTGCCAGGGTGTCGGCGCTCAGGGCGCGATGACGGCCATCGAGCGCGGGCTCGCCCGCCTGCTCCACGGCCAGCGACTCGCCGGTGCGCATACGCCAAGCAGCGCGACGACCCCAGACTAGGGACTCGAGCAGGCTGTTGGAAGCTAGGCGGTTCTTGCCGTGAACGCCGTTGCAAGCCGTCTCGCCCGCGGCATAGAGCTCGGGCATCGAGGTGCGGCCATCCTTGTCGACCCACACGCCGCCCATAAAGTAGTGCTGCGTGGGCGTAACGGGAATGGGCTCATCCAGGATGTCGCGACCGTCCTCAAGGCAGCGCGCGCGGATGTTGGCGAAATGCCCGGTCACCACGTCGCGCTCGACGGGGGCAAAGCTCAGCCACTCGTGCTCGGTACCGTCCTGCTTCATCTGCTCGCGAATAGCGGCGGCGACCACATCGCGCGGCTGAAGCTCGTCGGTAAAGCGCTCACCGGCGGCGTTGAGCAAAATCGCGCCCTCGCCGCGGCAGCTCTCGCTGATCAGGAAGGTGCGGCCCGGCTGCGGCGAGAACAGGCCCGTGGGGTGAATCTGCACGTAGTCCAGGTGCTCCATCGTAATGCCGTGCTCCTGGGCGATGTGGCAGGCGTCGCCCGTGAGCTGCGGGTAGTTGGTCGAGTGGTCGTATACGCCACCGATGCCGCCCGTCGCCCACAGCGTGTGGCGGGCATGGATCTTAAACGGCTTACCGGCATGCACGCCCTCAGCGGCATTTGCCAGCTCGTCGGCGGGACGAACCGAGTTGTCCTCGTCCACGGCTACGGCGACGACGCCGGTGCACACCGTGGCGCCATCGCGCTCGGCGGTCAGGATGTCGGTCATGGCCACGTGCTCCAAAATCTGCACGTTGTCCAGCTTGCGAACGGCCTGGAGCAGCTTGGTCGTGATCTCCTTGCCCGTAATGTCGGCATGGAAGGCAATGCGCGGACGGCTGTGCGCGCCCTCGCGGGTAAAGTCGAGGCTGCCGTCGGCCTTGCGCTCAAAATCCACGCCCATCGCCAGCAGGTCGTTGATGACCGAGCGGCTCGAGCGAATCATGATGTCGACGCTCTCGCGGCGGTTCTCGTAGTGGCCGGCGTGCATGGTGTCCTCAAAGAAGGCATCGTAGTCCGAACCCTCGGGCAGCACGCAGATGCCGCCCTGCGCGAGCATCGAATCGCACTCATCGACCGCGCCCTTGGAGAGCATGATCACGCGCGTGCTCGTCGGCAGATTGAGGGCCGCGTACAGACCCGCCACGCCGCAGCCGGCAATAACGACGTCGCACTCCATATCGGGGTATTGCTTGGTTTCCACAGGAATCCTCTCCCTTGTAATGTGACATAAGGGACCGTCCCTCATGCAACATTGTTCTAGCGCGCTGCGTACTCGAGCATACGGTCGAGCGTGAGCTTGGCCTGGTCTGCCGCCTCGTCCGAGACGCCGATCTGCACCTCGCCCTCGCCCGTCTCCAGGCAGCGCACGAGCTTTTCGAGCGTGATGAGATCCATGTTGACGCAGGTGGGCTGCACCACGGGGAAGTAGAACTTCTTGCCGGTGCCCTGGCAGCGGCGCTCGAGCTCATAGAGCACGCCGCGGACCGTCACGATAATGAACTCGCTCGCGTCGGACTCCTCGGCATACTTGATGATACCGGCGGTGGAGCCGATGTAGTCGGCCTCGGCCAGAACGTCGGCCTTGCACTCGGGGTGCGCCAGCACGAGCGCGTCGGGGTGGGCCTCCGTCGCGTCGACGATCTGCTCGACGGTGATGATGTGGTGGCGCGGGCAGTAGCCCTTGTTGAGGATGACGTGCTTTTGCGGCACCTGCTCGGCCACAAAGCGACCGAGGTTTTGGTCGGGAATGAACAGGACATGCTGCTGCGGCAGCTCGGACACAATCTTGACGGCGTTGGAGCTGGTAACGCACACGTCACTCCAGCTCTTGATCTCGACCGTCGAGTTGACGTAGCAGACGACAGCCAGGTCGTCGCCGTACTCGGCGCGCGCCGCGTCGACCGTCTCGCGCTTGACCATGTGCGCCATGGGGCAGTCCGCACCCGGCTCGGGCAGCAGCACGGTCTTGGTGGGGTTGAGCAGCTTGGCGCTCTCGCCCATAAACTCCACGCCGCACAGCACGATGGTCTGCTGCGGCAGGCTCTTGGCGAGCTTTGCCAGGTAGAAACTGTCGCCGACGTAATCGGCAACGGCTTGGACCTCGGGCGCCACATAGTAGTGCGCCAGGATCACCGCATCACGTTGGGTTTTTAGTTGCTGAATGGCCTCGACGAGCTCTGCGGGCACCAGTGCCGCGCGCTCCGTTGCCGTCGTTGCCGATGCTAGGCCGGCCGCGATATCGCGTGCAAGCTCCGACGCATCCATGTTCGCGCTCTGTGCCATCAAGGCCCCTCTCTTTTGGCGAATCTTGGGGCTTTAGTATGACACCTAGGTTTACAGCTGACAAGACAGCTGTAAACCTAGGTGTAAAGTTGAAATAAAGATTCAATCATGTGGCAGGTCCATATTCGAACTGGCAAGCTGAGGATAGCTGAGCTCTCGATGGCGCAGGAGGCATCTTTCGCCACCGCAATACCGCTTGGCGCGAGTTGCACGCCGTGGGGCGCAAACGGTCCGCACCCCCGCAAGCGGTCCGCACCCAATGTGGCAAAATCGAACTACTAAGGGGGCTTAGAATGCTCAAGATTATTGCCTGCGACGATGATGTCGCTTTTCTAGATAGACTGCACCGGATGATCGACCGTTGGTCGACCGAGACGGGCACGGCGGTCGATGTTGCGCTCGTCACGCGCGGCGAGGACCTGCTGGCCCGCCATGCCGCATCGCGCGCCGACATCATTCTGCTCGACATGATCATGCCGCTCGTCAACGGCATGGACACCGCGCGCGAATTGCGCCAGGCCGATACCGCCGTGCGCCTGGTGTTCCTCACCTCGTCGCCCGAGTTCGCACTGGAGTCCTACGAGGTCCGCGCCTTCGACTATCTGCTCAAGCCCGTGACTTACGAACGCCTGGCGCAGTTACTTAACGAGCTTTCGAGCATGCGCCCGGCGGCAACCGACGAGCTCGTGATCAAAACTTCCTTTGGCTACCACGCCCTGCGCCTGTCCGACATCGAATATGCCGAGGCGCGCAACAAGCACGTGGTCTTCCACCTGCGCGACGGACGCGACATCGAGGCACTCGAGTCGTTCCGCAGCGTCGAGGACCGTTTGGCGCAAAATGCCACCTTCTTTAAATGCCACCGTAGTTACCAGGTCAACTTGCGCAACATCGACCACTTCGATCGCACGGACATCGTCATGCGCTCCGGCGCGTGCATTCCACTGTCGCGCAGCAGCAAGCAGGGGTTCCAAGACGCCTACTTTGCGGTGCGTTTCGAGGGCGGGAGGCGCTAATGCCCGCAACGGTCGAAATGGTCCTTTGGGCAATCCACCACGCCACGACGCTGCTCTTTGGCGTCTTTGCCTCGGCGGCGCTGTGCGGTGTCGAGATCAACCGGCGTCATGCGCTTGAACTGGTGCTGGTCGGTGCCGTAACCGGATGCGCATTTGGCCTCGCCAATGCTGTCGGCGGCGAGCTTTTCGCCCGCCAGGTATATCCGCTCGTCGTGCATCTGCCGCTCGTCATCTATTTGTGCGCGCGCTACCGCCTGAGCCCGCTGCTTGCCGTGCTCGGCATTACGAGTGCCTATCTGAGCTGCCAGTTCAGCAATTGGATGGGCATCGCCGCATTTGCCGCAACCGATTCTCAGATCGCGTACTACCTGGCGCGCATCGCGACCACACTCGCCGTCTTTGCCGTCCTGTTGCATTGGGCCGGCGACATCGGTCCACGCTTGGCGATTAAAAGCACCACCGAGCTGGGCATCCTTTTAATCCTGCCGCTCGTCTATTACGTCTTTGACTATGCCACCAACGTCTACACCACGCTGTTCCACTCGGGCTCGGTGGTGACGGTTGAGTTTTTGGCCTTTGCGCTCTGTGCCTTCTACCTTATGTTTCTTGCCGTTTACCTGCGCGAATACGAAGAAAAGGAAACCGCCGAGCGAGAGCGCTGGATGCTCGAAACCCGCGACAGCGCCGCCATCAAAGAGCTCGAGGCTTGGCGTCAATCTGGGCGCGAGCTGTCGATTCTTCGCCACGACATGCGCCACTTCCTACGCGGCCTGGCCGCTTTAATTGAGGAGGGCCACACCGACGAGGCGCTCGATTGCATCGACGAACTCTGCGAAGCCGGCGACCGCACCGCCGTACGCCGCTTCTGCGCCAACGAGACCGTAAACATCGCGCTTTCGTCATTTAACTCGGATATCAATAGAAACGGCATTACCGCCAACCTGCGCGCCGCCGTACCCGAAACCATCCACGTAGGTGACGCCGACCTGTTTAGCGTGCTCTCAAATGCCTTGGAAAACGCTATCACCGCCGCAAGCACCGCACCCCAAGGAAAGCGATTCGTCAACTTTGACCTGCGATTAGAGAACGGCCAGCTGCTGCTGTTAGTTTCCAACACGTTTGACCGCGCGCCGCGCATGGTCGACGGCATGCCCGTAGCCGGGCACACCGGACACGGCTTTGGAACCAAGAGCATTAAGCTTGCCGTCGAACGCATGAACGGCAACTGCCAGTTCCGCATTAACGGCGATCGGTTTGAGCTGCGCGCTGTGATGTAGAAGTGCGGCGCCGATCTCGAGGCGTGCCTTGCCCGCCAGACAATCGCTCGCCGGCGCCAATCCGCTACAGCGGAGCGGCTGCCGGGGTCAGCTGCTTGATGTATGCCCACATGCGCTGCTTGGCGGCTTTGTCAGTGAGCGCAGCCTCAAAACCGTCGAGCGCAAGCACGCGACGACCCTGCACATGGGCGACCAAGCCGGGCTTGAGCATGGCGGTATCAAAGTCGTCAATTGCCACGAGCATGTCGGCATAGGTCTCGCGCATGGTATCGGCCGCGCGATCGTCCAGCAGCAGGACTGCCTCGGGGTCCAAGGCTTCGAGCGCCTCGCGGAACAGCTCGCACGGCAGGGCATGGCCCACCGCCACCGTTCCGTCGCCCGCACCGGCGACGCTTGCCAGCACGCAAAAATCCTCGGGCGCATAACCGATGGCCCCGAGCGCCTTACGCAGCGCCGCGCCATCCGCGCCTGCGGCAAGCTCGCCGCCCGAGCGCTCGGCCTCATCCAAATCGCCTTTTACCAGCACAATCGGCGAGCACGCGTTGCCTGCGATGCGCACGCCACGACCCGCAAGCGATGCGAGCTCCTGCTCGGCCGCCTGGGCGATGGCTTCTTTTTTCTGGCTTTGTGAC
>USAY01000110.1 GCA_900552755.1 uncultured Collinsella sp. | reverse complement strand
AACACGCGCGAGCGACGTCTCAAACGCAGGCGCACCGCACACGATATCGCTCGGCCACTGGATACCCACCTTGCCGGCAAGGCCCAGGCCCGGCGTCGACGCCGTGCCCACGAGCGCGTCCATCATGCCCATCGCCGCCACAAACGGCAGGCCGTGGAAGGCGTGCATATTCACATCGGGGCGCACAACCAGCGAAAACGTCAGCGAAGCATCGCCCGCGCTCCACGCGCACCAGCCCGCGGACACGCCCTCGCGGCCCGCGTCACGCGCCGCGTCGAGCTCGGTACCAGCGGCAACAGCATTCATCTCGATCATCTACATGCGCCCCAATTCGCCCACGATATGGCCCACGCGGTCCTCGGGCTCCTTGACCTCGACGCCGTTGTAGCGGAAGAACCGCGCCGGATCGTGCATCAGATCCTCGAGCGGCACCAGCACAAAGTCGCGCTCGCCGATCAGCGGATGCGGCAGGCGCAGCTTTTTGCCGCCGTGGGTCTCGCCGTCCATCCACAGCAGATCCAGGTCGATGGTGCGCGGACCGTTGGCCTTGGCCTTTTTGGAACGGTCGCGGCCCAGCTCGGCCTCGATCTTCATGAGCTCGTCGAGCAGCACCAACGGCGCCAGCTCGGTCTTAATCTCGATGACGGCGTTGGCAAACGCGTCCTGGCGCATCTCGTAGGCCGGCTCGCTCTCGTAGATGCGCGAGCAGTTGGACACGCAGGTCAGCGGAATCTCGGCAATCATGTCGCGCGCAGCGCGAATGTTGTCGCAGCGATGCCCCAGGTTGGAACCCACGGCCACAAACGCGCGGCGCGGTTGCGGTTTGGCAACGGCCCAGTAACCGTTCAGGAACTGCGCAAAGCCCGCAACGTCATGTACGCGCACGATGTTGGCGCCGGCCTGGATGGCGCCCAGGCACACACCAAACGTGGCGGCATCGCGCTCGGCGGCCTCGGTCACGCCCGAGACGGCGCCCACAAAGCGCTTGCGCGACACGGCGCACATGAGCGGATAGCCCAGCGACGCCATCTTGCCGGTCTCGCGCTGGATGACGATGTCTTCGTTGGCCGTCTTGCCAAAGCCCGGGCCGGGATCGATGCAGATACGGTCGCGCGACACGCCGGCATGGATGAGCGTGCGGGCCTGGTCGGACAGAAAGCCCATGACGCGGCGCATGATGGGCGCAGAATCGGGCAGGGTAAAGCGGCGGAGCTGCGAGGTGGGCACATAGGCTTCCTCACGGCGGGCGCTGCGGCGCATCATGGCGGCCAGGTGGTCGCTGGGCTCTGGTGCGGCTTCGGTAGCTGCGGGCACGGTCTCGGGTGCAGCGGCGGCAGGGGCAGCTTGCTCGGCAGCCGGCGTCTCTGGCTCGGACTCGGGCGCGGGCTCCGGTTCGCCAAACGGCAGCGAGGGCTGTACCACACCGCCCGGAAGCTTGGCCTCAACCTTGGGCTCGCCCAGCAACTTGCCGCGACGGCGACGGGCCGGCTTCTCGGCCTCGCGCGCGGCCTCGGCAGCCGCCTCGCGTGCCTTCTCGGCAACAAACGCCGCAGCCGAGGTATCGAGCTGCACCGTCGCGTGCGTGCGGGCGGGTACGGCGACCTCGCCGGCGTGCATTACGATGACGCCGCAGGTGCTCGTCTTAACGAACTCAACCATCTTGGGATCGGTGAAGCCCGTCACGTCGTTGACAATCGAAGCACCGCAGCGCACGGCCGCCTTGGCAACCGCCACATGACGCGTATCGATCGAGACGATGGCACCCTCTTTGGCGAGCGCGCGCACGACGGGCAGCACGCGACGCGCCTCCTCGTCGGGGTTGACCGGGGTAAAGCCGGGGCGCGTGGACTC
Source organism: uncultured Collinsella sp. (assembly GCA_900552755.1). Lineage (GTDB taxonomy): Bacteria > Actinomycetota > Coriobacteriia > Coriobacteriales > Coriobacteriaceae > Collinsella. The sequence goes on along the minus strand of USAY01000110.1, from coordinate 4,216 downwards.
GCCGCCCACGTCGATGATGTCGGCGCCGGCATCGAGCATCGCCAGGCCGTACTCGATAGCGGCATCCGGGTCGAAGTGCTCACCGCCGTCGCTAAACGAATCGGGCGTCACGTTGAGGACGCCCATGATGCGCGGACGGTCAAAGCTGAGCTCGTACTTTCCGCACCGCCATGTCTTGCTGTCGTTCGCCATGAACATCCTCCTAAAATGCCCACGCCGCCACGCTTGGGCGCTGGCGGCGGGGTCGCTTTGCAATCAGTCTTTCTATTGTATCCGCGCGCGCGGGCTAGAACGCAAACGCGGCCGCGATGTCGCAAGAAATCAGCAGGTCGGCATTTGCATCCTGATCGGTGGGCGCCAAATTGCAAATGGCCAGCGTATCGCCGGTAAAGTATCGCGTAAGGCCCGCCGCCGGATACACCACGAGCGAGGTTCCGCCCACGACGAGGGCGTCGGCTGCGGCGATGGCGGCAACGGCGCCGGTAAGCACACGCTCATCGAGCGGCTCTTCGTAGAGGACCACATCGGGCTTGATGCGACCGCCGCACGCAGGGCACACGGGCACGCCCGCGGCATCCTCGTGCTCGCGCGCGCAAATCCATTCGGCGCTGTAGACCGCGCCGCACGTCTGACAGATATTGCGGTGGACCGAGCCATGCAGCTCAAACACCCGCCGTGAACCAGCCGCCTGATGCAAGCCGTCGATATTTTGCGTCACCACGGCGTCGAGCTTGCCGGCGCGCTCCAGCTCCGCCAGCTTGGCGTGGCAGTGGTTGGGCTTGGCGTTAAGGGCGATCATCTTGGTCCGGTAGAAGTCGAAAAACTCCGCCGGATGCGCCTCGTAGAAGCTGTGTGAGAGCATAGTCTCGGGCGGATAGGAAAACCGTTGGTGATACAGACCGTCCACGCTGCGGAAATCGGGAATGCCACTTGCCGTGGAAACGCCCGCGCCGCCAAAGAAGACCACGTGGCTATGGGTTTCGAACAGCTCAGCCAGCGCGGCGGAGGCCTGTTTGGGGTCCGATATTGCCTGCGTCATATGAGTCCTCCGTCCTTGTTGGTCGGGCAGCGTCGGGCGATGTCCCAGCATGCGGCCTTTGGGTCAGCACGCGCGGTGCCCACCACCGCCCCTGTTGCGCTAATCTTAAGCCTGCCAACCCCGTCGAAAGGACACCATGCCTCAGACTTACACTTTCGCCTCGTGGAACGTCAACGGCCTGCGCGCCGTGCTCAAAAAGGACCCGAGCTTTATCCAGATCGCGCAAGAACTCGACGTCGATATCCTGGCGTTGCAAGAGACCAAGTTGCAAGAAGGCCAGGTTGATATTAACCTGCCCGGCTATCGCCAAACCTGGAGCTACGCCGAGCGTAAAGGCTATTCGGGCACTGCGGTCTTTAGCCGCCAGGAACCGCTGCGCGTGCTGCACGCCGACGCGCTGTTACCCTACGCCGGCGAGGGCAAGGCGGCCGAGCTCGTCGCCCAAGCCGCAACCGAGGGCCGCGTCTGCGCGTTGGAGTTCGACAAGTTCTGGTTTGTGGATGTCTACACTCCCAACGCGCAAAACGAACTCGCCCGCATCGACGTGCGCATGGCCTGGGATGATGCCTATCGCGGCTTTTTGAGCGCGCTTGAGCGCGAGAGCGGCAAACCCGTCGTGACCTGCGGCGACTTTAACGTGGCGCACGAGGAGATCGACCTTAAGAACCCCAAGTCCAACCGCGGCAACGCCGGCTTTTCGGACGAAGAACGCGGCAAGTTTACCGAGCTGCTCGACGCCGGTTTTACCGATACCTGGCGCGCGGCAAACCCCGACGTCGAGGGCGTCTACAGCTGGTGGAGCTATCGCTTTAATGCCCGCAAGAACAACGCCGGCTGGCGCATCGACTACTTCCTGGTAAGCGACGCAATCGCCGCCAACGTTCGCGACACCGGCATCCGCGGCGACATCTTCGGCAGCGACCACTGCCCCGTCACCCTCACGCTAGAACTCTAGCCCCAATTGATCCCCTGGGGACGGAGGAAAAGGGATCATTTTCACCTCGCGAGGGAACCCACGCGGCCCTCCCGCCACGGAACTGACCCATCTACTACGTTTAAGCCACTACCCTCAACCACAGCGAACAACGCAAAAAGAAAACCGCAGGTAGAAAGCCTGCGGTTTTTCGTAAAACGCGGTCATGGTCGGGGGTATCAAGCTAAACGTAGTAGATGGGCCAGTTTCGTGGCAAGCGCCGCCAACTGATTCCCCGGGGACGTCTGGGGACGGAGGAAAACGGATCGATTTGGCTCTCTGAGGGCCACGATGCCCGTCATATCAGCCGGCCATTCCAAAACTATGCCGGTTTACGGGGCTGAATCGCGAACCCCCAACCATACGCAATTCCGAAATAATAAAACCTCAGGTAAACGGCTTGCTCTATTTTGAAAAAAGCCGGTATGGTCGGCCTACGCTAATCTAGCCCCGTAAACCGGCATAGTTTTGAAATGGTACTTCGGAAGTATTGATTCACGCCCCGGCGCAACCAGCCCTACAGCCCGTATTTCACGACAACGCGGTTGATCCGTCGACACCAAGGCTTGTAGAGGGCGGCCAAGAACACGCAGGTCGCGAGGCCGTGTGTGATATCGAACGGCACTGCCGTGGCAAGACGCGCCACGACGCCCGCCCACGTGAGCGGTTGTACAAAACCGATAATGTCGTACGCGTTGATCACCACGCCGTACAGCAGACCCGAAGCAAAGCCGTACGCCATCAGCGCCGGCATGCGCACGGTTCCATCCGCACGGTCGAACGCACCGGCATGCGCCAGCGCACCGCCAACATAGCCAACCAGGCCCCAGGCATACATCTGCCATGGCGTCCACATGCCCTGCCCAAAAAAGAAATTGCTGGTCAGCGCCGCCAGCGCGCCAACCATAAAACCATTGCGGCGACCAAGCGTCGCCCCCGCGATAATGGCGATGGCGCTCACCGGTTTAAAGTCGGGAATGGGCCCAAACAGGATGCGCCCCGCCGCCGCCAGCGCCGCCAGCACCAGCGTGGGCATAATCTGGCGCAAACCCGGACGAGATGCCTCGTAACCCGCAAAGAACAGTGCAAGCACCAGCGCCACCACGACAAGCATGGCAAGCGCCGCCTGCTCAACGCCCGCCAGCAACGCCGCTGCCATCACCGCCGGCACCGCCAACAACAGCGGGATCTCCAGTTTTGTGAGTAAACGCGAGAAACGACAGTCCGTCATCCCATCACGCCCTATAGAACACGTTGTCGGCAAAGAAGTCGGCCGGGGGCTCCATGCAGGCAATCTCGCCGTCAAACATCATGGCGACGTCGTCGGCTACCTGCTCGGCAAAGTCCAAATCGTGCGTAGCCATGATGACGGTGCCGCCAGCCTTCGCATGGTCACGCAGGGCGCGGGCGATGATGCGGCGGCTCTCCAGGTCCAAGCCCTTCGTGGGCTCGTCAAGCAGCAGCAGCTCGGGGCCGATCAGCAGCAGCTTTGCCAGTGCGAGCAGCTGGCGCTGTCCGCCCGAGAGGTCGTAGGGGTGGCGCGTCTCCAGGCCGTCCAATCCCAGTTGCGCCGCACGCTCCCGCGCCAAGTTCTCGTCATATCCGCAGGTCGAAGCCCATTCTATCAGCTCATCGCGAACCGTCTCGGCAACCAGCAATGCTTTGGGATTCTGAGGCAGCAGCGCCGCCGAGGCCGCCCCGCGCACCATGCGGCCGCGCTGCAGCTTGGCGGTCTTCGCCAGCACCGAAAGCATTGTCGACTTGCCGCAGCCGTTACCGCCCGCAACCGCATGCACCGCGCCAGCCGAAAACGACGCATCGAGCCCGCGCAGCACCCAACCGCCCGCGCGATCGTAGCGAAACCAGCTCCCTGCCAGGGTGGTAGCCGACCCAGCGTGCATTTTTTGGAGTATTCTGCTTCCATCCGTGCGCGGGAAGGCTTCCGAGCCGTTCTCGAGCGACGTTTGCGCCACAAATTCAGACGATTTGTCCAATTCCGAACTTTTTTTCGCGCTCGATACGTCCCCGGGCGGCTCCAGAGAGCCCAAATTGTCCTCACGCCTGCTGAATACTCCTTTATTTGCACATCGGATGGCACCCCACCCCAACATGTCATCGGACAACAGCGATTCTCGGCGTCCCAAAGAAGCCATATCCGCCACCTCGCGCACGCGACCGTCCTCAATCCGGTACGCACACGTCGC
>USAY01000109.1 GCA_900552755.1 uncultured Collinsella sp. | reverse complement strand
ACGTGAGCTTGACGGCATGTGTTGGCGGTGTTCGCATTCATGGCGAGACGGTCGATGAGGGCGTTGGCCGCGCTGTCCAGTTACTGAGCCGCGCTAAGGCAAAAGCCGGTACGGTCGTGACCGATGCCGATTCCATCGAGGTCTTCCAAAGCGAAAAGCCTTTGGTGCTTATTGTCGATGACTCCGAGATGAACCGAGCCATTCTCAACGAGATGCTCAAGGATGAGTATTGCATCCTCGAGGCTGATAACGGTCGTGCGGCGCTCGACATGGTCGACCGCCATGGCGATGAGTTGTCGCTCGTGCTGCTGGACATTGTCATGCCGGGCATAAGCGGCTTTGAGGTGCTGGCCGATCTATCGCACCGATCGGCTACTGACAATCTGCCTGTCATCATGATCTCGAGCGAAGATTCCGATGATATGGTTCTGCGCGCGTACGAGCTGGGCGCCTCGGACTATATCAACCGCCCGTTTGACTCCCGTGTCGTGCGCCGCCGTGTAAGCAACACCATCCGCCTATACGCCAAACAGCGCCGCCTGACGAACCTGCTGTCCCAGCAGTACAACGAGCGCGTCAAGAACAGTCGCATGCTCATCGACATCATGGCCGGCGTCATGGAGCTTCGCAACGGCGAGAGCGGCAGGCACGTTACGAACATCGAGAAGCTGACCGAGCTGCTGCTTGGCTGTCTGGTCCAGCGTAGCGGTACGATCTCCCTCGACAATGAGGAACGCTCCACGATCGCCCTGGCTTCGGCGCTGCACGATATCGGCAAGATGTCGATTGACGATGCGATTCTCAACAAACCCGGGCGCCTTACGCCCGAGGAGTTCGAGATTATGAAGACGCATACCACGATCGGCGCCGACATGCTGCGTGAGCTGGGTAGCCATCACGCCGGCAATGCGCTTATGGAATATGCGTACCAGATCGCGCGTTGGCACCACGAGCGCTGGGACGGCAAGGGTTATCCCGATGGCCTTAAGGGCGACGAAATTCCCATTGCCGCACAGGTGGTTTCGGTGGCCGACGTGTACGATGCCCTGACGAGCGTGCGCGTGTACAAGGACGCTATCCCGCACGAGGAAGCGATCAAGATGATTCTGGACGGTAAGTGCGGCACCTTTAACCCGTTGCTGCTCGACTGTTTGCTCGAGGTGCAAGACCAAATTGCCGAGACATTGGCACGCCCCGCCGATGTCGTCGCGTTTCCTACGATTTAGTTTGACCAAAGGAGTTTTTAATCCATGATTTCCATGCGTGAGGCGTATGAGAAGATCGGCGCTAATTATGATGACGCGTGCGCTCGGCTGATGGGCGGGGAAATGCTTGCCCGCTTTGCCCTCAAGTTTTTGGATGACGAGAGCATGGACAAGCTGGAGGCCGCCATGGCGGCGGGAGACGCCGAAGGTGCGTTTATGGCAGCGCACACGCTCAAGGGCGTGAGCCAGAACCTGGGATTCGATAATCTGTACGAGCCGGCGGTCGTGGTGACCGAGGCGTTGCGCGGCGCCGATGCCGTTGACGGTGCTCGCGAGGGAATGCATGCGTTGCAGTAGCAATATGCGGCAACGATGTCAGCCCTGCGCGAGGCGGCCGAATAAGGGCTTGCGGGCCTTGGGCTGCGTGCAGGCAGCATATAGGTAAAATGGTGCCCCGTCGGACCATGTGGCCGGCGGGGCACCCTTATTTGTTGTGGGGTTCGCGAGCTAGCGCGCCTGCTTAACCTTTGCCGCTGCCTCGACAAACGACTTCCACAGGTTAAAGTCGGTCTCGAGCGTCTTCCACGTGTACTCAGGGTGCCATTGCACGCCCAGGCAGAAAGGCTGGCCTTCGACCTCGATGCACTCGGGAACGCCGTCGGTTGCCTTGGCGACCAAGCGCGTGCTTTTACCCAGACGGTCGACGCAGCAGTGATGTGCCGAGTTGGTCTGGATCAGCCTGTGCCCGCCAACCGCGCGCTCCAGCAGCGAGCCCGGCACGACCTCGACGGGGTGCACGGGATCGTTGAGCACGTGGGTATGGCGCCACTGCGTGCGGCCCTCGCGCGCGCCCAGGCTCGGCACGTCCATGCACAGGGTGCCGCCGGTGGCGACATTGAGCAGCTGCGTGCCTCGGCAGGTGGTAAAGAGCGGCTTCTTGGCGCGAAGCACCTCGTTAACCAGCTTAAACTCAAAACGGTCGCGAATCTCACAGCACAGCGTGGGGTCGTAAGGACGCTCGTCGCCCCAGCGTTTGGGGTTGACGTCCGGGCCGCCGGGAATAGCGATACCGTCAGCGATTTCCACGTAATGACGGATAACATCGACGTCTTCGGTAATAGACATCTGCAGTGGCAGGCCGCCGGCGGCAAGGATGGCATCGACAAAGACACTTGCGATTTCCTCGTTGGGGGAGAGCGTCTCGCTCAAAAAAGGCTTTGCCTCTTCCCAACGCGGCGCGACGAGGATGAGCGGACGGTCGGCGGGGGCGACGTCGACATGCGGGGTGTATGACGATGAAGTACGAGTTCCGATCATAGGTGTTGCTTTCGATCTGAAGGTGACAGGGCGCATGGGAGATGTGGGACAACACTTCCGATGAATTTGTCCCACGGGGTGGCTGGTTAGTGGCCCTTGATGGAGTTGAGGAAGTCCTGGGCGCGCTTGGTCTGGGGATGGTCGAAGAACTCGTCGGGCGTGCCGGTTTCCACGATCTGGCCGTCGGCCATAAAGACGACGCGGTCGGCTACGCGGCGGGCAAAGTTCATCTCGTGCGTGATGACGATCATCGTCATGCCCTGCTGCGCCAAGCGCACCATGACCTCGAGCACCTCGTTGATCATCTCGGGGTCAAGGGCACTTGTGGGCTCGTCAAAGAGCATGGCCTTGGGCTGCATGGCGAGTGAACGGGCGATGGCCACGCGCTGTTGCTGGCCGCCCGAGAGCTGTGCGGGCACCTTATCGGCCTGCTCGGCAACGCCCACGCGGCCCAGTAGGTCCATGGCGCGCTCGCGAGCCTCATCCTTGGAGACGCCCAGCACGTCGACCGGCCCCAGCATGACGTTCTGCAGTACGGTCATATGTGCGAACAGGTTGAACTGCTGAAACACCATACCCAACTCGGCGCGCATGCGGGCAAGGTCTTTGCCTTCCTGCGGAAGCGGCTGACCTTCGATGAGGATCTCGCCCGAGTCGATGGTCTCCAAGCGGTTGATGGTTCGGCACATGGTCGACTTGCCCGAGCCCGAGGGTCCGATCACAACGACGACCTCACCGCGGTCGACCGAGAGATTGATGTCGTTGAGAACGTGCAGATCGCCATAGTGCTTATCGACGTGCTTGAGCTCGATCAGCGGCTGATTGCCGGTGGTAGAGGTGCTCTGTGCCATGGTGCTCGGCTCCTTATGACTCGAAATGGTAAAGCGTTAGCGGATGATGGTCGCGCCGGTCTTGTGCGAAACGTAGACAGCAGCCTTGTTGATTGCGACGTTGATGAGGATATAGATGACCGCGATTACCAAGTAGACCGACACGAGAGCGTCGTAGTTGGTAATGAGCACGCGGGCGTTTTGCATGAGGTCGGGGTAGCTCACCACGTAGGCGACGGTGGTGTCTTTGACTACGACCACGAGCTGCGAAATCAACGACGGAATGATAAATCGAATAGCCTGCGGCAGCACGATTTTAAAGGTGATTTTAGCCTTGGAGAGACCGAGCGCCTGGGCCGCCTCGACCTGGCCGCGCGGTACGGCGTTGACGCCGGCGCGGAAAATCTCAGCTAGCACGCCGGCTGCAGCGAGCGCGACGGGAAGCGTGAGCATCCAAAACGACGGCAGCGCGATCTTGTACTGGGGCAGCACCAAAAAGAAGAAGTAGATGAACAACAGGCTTGGTACGCCGCGGAAGAAATCGGTGAGCACACGGCAGGCCAGCTGCAACGGCTTAATGTCGCTCGTGCGGCCGAGCATAAGGGCTAAGCCTAGCACCAGCGCGATGGCGCCAGCGGTGAGTGCGACTTTAACGGTGCCCTCAAAGCCGGCAAGCAAGAACTTCCAGGTAGTGAGGTGCGTAAAGAAATACCAATAGTGGACCGAAAGCTGACCGGTCACATAAAAGCGCTGCAACACGAGGACGACGAGCGCGGCGACGGCAACAAGCGAGATGGCGGTGCCGATGCGAATCTTGGTGCGCATCTTGGGGCCGGGAGCCTCGTAGAGCGCATCGCGCATGGTGAGCGCGGAGGTGGGGTGCTTGCTCATCGGAGGATCCTCACCTTCTTATCGATGTAGTTGCCAATGTGGCTCACCACAAAGGCCGTGCCCAGGTAGCCGAGCGCCGAGATAAAGAACGCGGCGACGCCGCCGAGCGAGCGCGTGTTGATATAGCTCACCACGCCGGTGAGCTCCTGCGGCTTAAGCGGCACCTGGCTGCCGAGCGCGGTGGTGAGCATGACGGCGATAAAGAGGTTGGTCATGGCCAGCACGCTTGAGCGCAGTGCCTGCGGAATCACGATCTTGGCGAGGATGCGATTGAAGCTCATGCCGAGCGAACGTGCGGCTTCGACCTGACCGACGCCAACGGTGTTGATGCCACTCATAAAGTTCTCGGAGCCAAAGGCCGAGCCCAAAAGGACCGTGGCGACGATTACGCAGGTGCGGTAGGGCAGGACGACCTTGAGCGGCGGCAGTGCGTAGACGACGATGATAAGCAGCGCGATGCCGGGGATGTTACGGAAGACCTGGACATACAGGTCGCCAAAGACGCGCAGCGGCTTGAGCGGCGACACGCGCATCACGGTGACGGCGACTGCCAGCACCATGGCGATGGCAAACGACTCAAGCGTCATGCCCCAGGTTGCTAGCAGCGCGTCGATATAGTTCTGGCCATAGAGCGACCAGAGCTCGGAGAGACTCATGCGGACCTCCCGCCGATAAGGAAAGGGGCCCCCGTGTGTACGGAAGCCCCGACAACTTAGTAAGGAAACAGTTTATCGCAATAAAGCGCATCGTGCGTTTCCATATGGTTTCGTTGCGGCCGTTACCAGGCTCGTTGCCTAGGCGCCGATCTCGGGCAGCTCGGGAACGTTGGTGTCGCCCGTACGGTCGCCGATGCAGATCTGCCACAGCTCGGTCCAGGTGCCATCGTCCTCGATCTTCTTAAGGAAGTCGTTAACGAAGGCGACGCCGTCGGAATCGAGCGGCAGGCCGATGCCATAGGGCTCCTTGCTGCCGAAGGGCTTGCCGGCGATCTTGTATTTGCCGGGCTCGCGGACCAGCGCGCTCTGCTGCATGTTGTTATCGATGACGTAGGCATCGACGCGGCCCTGCTGGAGTGCCTGGCGGGCCTCCTCGTCGGTCTTGAACTCCTGCTGGCTGGCCTTGGGGGCGAACTCCTCCAGGATGGCAGGGCCGTTGGAGCCGGACTGGACGGCGACGTTCTTGTCGGCCAGGTCGTCGACGCCCTTGATGTCGTCGTTATCGGCGAGCACCAGGATGGCCTGCTGCGTGTAGTAGTAGGGACCGGCAAAGGAGACGAGCTTCTTGCGCTCATCGGTAATGGTGTAGGTGGCGAAGACGGCGTCGACCTGGCCGTTCTGCAGGACGGACTCACGCGTGTCCGAGGTTACCTGGGTGATCTCGACCTTGTTCTCGCCCAGAATGTAGTTGGACAGGAGCTGTGCGATACCGGCATCGAAGCCGCGGGTCTGACCGTCTTTCTCGTTGAGGAGGGAGAAGAGCGTGGAGGTCTGAACGCCACCGATCTTAAAGACGCCGGCGTCCTTGACGGCCGTGGCCCAGGTGCTGGCGGCGATGGCGTCGTCATCGGCCTTGGGGCCGTTGTCGACGAGCTTGTCGAATGCCTTGGCATCGAGCGTAGCGGAAACCTCGGTATCCTCGGAGCCCTTGGAGGAGCCGGCGGCGGAACCCTTGTCGGCCTCGGCGCTGGTGTCGGAGCAGCCGGCAAGACCAAGGCCGGCGACGGTTGCGAAGGTGGCGGCAACGAAGCCGCGGCGGTCGAGAACGACCTGCTGGGAGAGGTTCTTGCTCATGGTAGAACACCTTTCTCAATAAAATCCCTAGCGGTTGAGTAGAGTTATACCCCATCGCGCTCAAATGGGTCAACACGAAATAACTCAGAAACATACTT
>USAY01000108.1 GCA_900552755.1 uncultured Collinsella sp. | reverse complement strand
GCGCCCAGCTCGGATAGTCTTGCCTCGTGCTCGGCAAAAGCGCCTTGGACCGCCAGCACGGCGACCGTTTGGTCTGCATAATCGCTCATGTGCGATCCCTTCTGCTGGACTAGCGCCCGCGCTCCTCCATGATAATCTCGATCTCGTCGGCGTTGATGCCCACCATGGCCTCGCCCAGGTCCTCCGAAAGCTCGGCGATGAGTTTGGCATCGGTGAAGTTTGCCACGGCCTTGACGATGGCGGCGGCGCGCTTGGCGGGGTCGCCGCTCTTAAAGATGCCCGAGCCGACAAAGACGCCTTCGGCGCCCAGCTGCATCATCAGCGCGGCGTCGGCGGGGGTCGCTACGCCGCCGGCGGCAAAGTTCACGACGGGAAGCTTTCCCGTGGCATGGACCTCGCGCACCAGCTCGACCGGAACCTGCAGTTGCTTGGCTGCCTCAAAGAGCTCATCGTCGCGCAGGGCGACAACGTCGCTGATCTGCTTTTGGATCTTGCGCATGTGGCGTACGGCCTGAACGACGTCGCCCGTGCCCGGCTCGCCCTTGGTGCGAATCATCGTGGCGCCCTCGGCAACACGGCGCAGCGCCTCGCCCAGATCGCGGGCGCCGCAGACAAACGGGACGTCAAACTGGGTCTTGTCGATGTGATAGACGTCATCGGCAGGGGAGAGAACCTCGGACTCGTCGATGTAATCGATCTCGATGGCCTGCAGGACCTGCGCCTCGACAATGTGACCGATGCGGCACTTGGCCATAACAGGGATGGAGACGGCCTCCTGGATGCCCTTGATCATCTTGGGGTCGCTCATGCGCGAGACGCCGCCTGCGGCGCGGATGTCGGCCGGAATGCGCTCGAGTGCCATGACGGCGCAGGCGCCCGCCTCCTCGGCGATGCGTGCCTGCTCGGGCGTGGTGACGTCCATGATGACGCCGCCCTTGAGCATCTGCGCGAGTTCGCGATTGAGTTTGACGCGATCGGCCTTGCTGGTCTGTTCTGCCATGGTTGCTCCCTTGGTTGGCATGTGCATTGCTTGACGGAACATCCTATCGGGGAGCTGGGTATGGCAAAATACTCAGTTTTCGAGATAATAATAAGGTCAGACTAATACCAGATTGAATGACGTAATAAGGTCAGGTGATAGGCTCATGCTTGACTACAATTTGGAAAAACGTGGCGAGGCATCGCTCTATGAGTATGTTTACCAGCAAATTCGAGATGATATTGTTGCTGGCCGTATTGCGGCGGGGGAGCATCTGCCGTCTAAGCGCGCCTTTGCCAGTCATCTGGGAATCAGTGTCATTACCATCGAGAATGCATATAGCCAGTTACTCGCTGAGGGCTATATTTGCTCAATGCCGCGTCGTGGCTACTACGCTTGCAAGCTTCCGGACGCACCGGTTTTTCCTTTGGCTTCGGAGGGCATCGACCGAGATGCCGTTTCTGTGGGTCCCAACACGCATGATGTCAACGGACAGGTCGAGCGATTCGATGCGCTTTCTCCTTCTGCTTTGGAGGCGGCGCGGCTTTGGCAAAGCGCGCTACGGGCGACGCTGGCATCCGAAGACGAGCGCGAAATCTTTTCGCCCGCACCGGCGCAGGGCACTGCTCGGCTACGATGCGCAATCGCTCACCACCTGCGTGGGACAAGGGGCATGAATGTCGATTCTAATAACATTGTTATCGGTGCGGGTGCTCAGTTGCTCGATACCATGTTGGTTCAGTTGCTTGGCGCGGACAAGGTGTATGCCGTTGAGGACCCGGGCTATTTGCGCCTGACGCGCATCTATCAGGCTATGGGCTGCAAAGTTCGACATATCCCGTTGGATGATGAGGGCGTGGACTTGGGCACTCTGCAGAAAAGCGGGACCGATGTCCTTCACCTGATGCCGTCCCATCAGTATCCGACCGGCCTTGTGACGAGCATTGCGCGTCGCTATGCGCTGCTGAGCTGGGCCGCCGAGCGACCAGGTCGGTATCTCATCGAAGATGACTTTGATTGCGAGTTTCGCCTTGCCGGCAAGCCGATTCCCGCGCTCGCGTCGATCGATGCCGCCCAGTCGGTTATCTACACCAACACGTTTTCGAAGAGCCTGTCATCGGCGTTGCGTCTAGCGTACATGGTGTTGCCCGATGAGCTAATGGAGCGGTTTAGGCGCAACCTTGGTTTCTACGCCTCGTCGGTGAGCTCTGTTGACCAGGTCGCTTTGGCGCGTTTGCTGGAATCGGGTGATTACGAGCGACATGTGAACCGCGTGCGCGTTCGTGCTCGCGAGGCGCGTGATGGCCTGATGGCGATTGTGCGGAAGGTATTTCCGGCAGGAGAAGTCTCGATCGAGCATGCAGACGCGGGCCTTTACTGCACCGTGGTTGCGGAGCGCGGAGCGGGCGGAAGCTCTTTTGTGCGGGCCCTCACGCGCTCGAGTATCCCTTTTGTCGATATCAGTGACTGTTATTGGTGTGCCGATGGCGCATCTGTCCCTGAAAACTCAAGTCAAATTCTTGTTCAGTATGACGATTTGAGTCCAAAAGCGCTAAATACCTTGGAATCGCAGCTAATGGGAGCACTCTGCAACCTAAGTGAGTAGGCTTTTGGAACTTTGGCGACCAGGCAGTTTTGTAACAAGCTATCTACCTGCGGTTTTGAAAAGCAGGATGACCGGGCTGCTCGGGATGTTCAAAAAAGTCTACTCACTTGTCGCGCAAAGCTTCTGCATGAGAAAAAAAATGGGGTTTTCAACAGAACTTCGTCCAGCTCTCGGCAAGCTTTTGGCCAGTTGGGGAGGGCTGTTGAAAACTTGACAGTCCGTTCGGTGCCATTTTTGGTGCGTTCGCGCCAATGCGTGACTGACTGGGTTGAAATTCGTGTTTTCCTGTGCCTATGAAAGATCTACTTTGTGACATATCGGCTTTTAGGTACTGGCGTTTGCCCCCTCAGGTCCGCGCTTTGTGTCCGCCGCTTCCACGGCCGGAAGAAGACCGGCAGCGATATGACCTCGCCCGCAACCCGACGGCTGCGGTCGCGCTCGGTTTTCCGCTGTATACATTGGTTCGTACGAGAAACAAACGGACTTGCCCTGCCAGCATTAGGCAGCGGTTGTTCCTTGGTGAGCTCCCCAGGGAATCCGTGCTGGAAACGGAGCATGGATTTTTGATCACGTCTCCTCTGCTGACGGCATTCATCATGTCGCGGCATCTGACGGATCTTCAGCTTCTTTTGGTATTGGCGGAGATGTGTGGCTTGTTTGCGGTGTGCGCTCTGCCGGTGGCACTTGAGGCGGAGCTTACGCGTGCAATTGATTCGGGCGCGATTTCGACAACGTTCGGTTGGATGCGCTGCCCGTCCGAGGACGGCACCGCTTCAAATTTATGGCGTCGAGACGCTTTGGTTTTGGGTAGAGACCTTGACCGTTTTTGTTCAGATGTTTGCGGGATACGTTACGGCAATAGATTTATGGCGGTATCGAAACTCGTTCCATTGGGTGCCGCGTCGCCTTTTGAGGTCGAGGCATATTTGTTGCTTGGACTGTCGCGAGCCCTGGGAGGCGAAGGGTTTTGCGGCATAGGGCTCAATGTCGAAGTGACGCTAAGCACAAGTGCTCGAGCGATTGTGGGAAAGTCCCGTGTATATATCGACCTACTTCTTTCTTCGCCGGACGGCAGGCGACAGGTGGCCATTGAATGTCAGGGAAAGGCCTCGCACGGACGCGCAGGGGATGGTTTGCGTGACGCTGACCGCATGACGGCCCTTCAGGCTATGGGCTATGATGTACTTCTCCTGACACACAGACAGATATCCGATGAGGATAGATTCCGCGCCGTCGTTAAGGCCGTATGCAGGACGCTCGATGCTGAATATCGTGATAAAAGCTCAGATGAGCAAAGGGCTGAGACATTACTCCGGTCTGAACTATTCGTTGACTGGACAAAATTGGGAGTAATCGACGGAAAGATGACCGTTAGACGCAAAACAGCTCGATCGTGGACGGCTGCGGTTCTAAGTGAGTAGACTTTTGGCACTTTGGCGACCAGGCCGTTTTGCAACAAGTCATTTAGCTGCGGCTTTATAAAGCAATATGGATGGTGTGCTCGGCACGTTCCAAAAAGTCTACTCACTTAGTTTTTGACGAGAAACCGATGCCGAAGGCAGTCCTATTTCAGGGCGTTAACGAGTCCTCGAGACACAAAAAGGCCCGAACCAATACGGTCCGGGCCTTCTTCGAGCTAGAGGTTATGTCTCAGGCAGTTGGCTTAGCCAAAGTAGCGCTTGAGCAGGCCGGCGAAAGCCTTGCCGTGGCGGGCCTCGTCGCGAGCCATCTCGTGCACGGTGTCGTGGATGGCATCGAGGCCAGCGGCCTTGGCGCGCTTGGCAAGATCGGTCTTGCCGGCGGTGGCGCCGTTCTCGGCCTCAACGCGCATCTCGAGGTTCTTCTTGGTGGAGTCGGTCACGACCTCGCCCAGGAGCTCGGCGAACTTGGCGGCGTGCTCGGCCTCCTCGTGGGCAGCCTTCTCCCAGTACAGGCCAATCTCGGGGTAGCCCTCGCGATGAGCGACGCGAGCCATGGCCAGGTACATACCGACCTCGGAGCACTCGCCCTCAAAGTTGGCGCGAAGGTCGGCAACGATGTCCTCGGAGACGCCTTCCATCTTGGCGACGCCCACGACGTGCTCGGCGGCCCACTCGAGCTGGCCCTCCTCCTGCTTCAGGAAACGAGAACCGGGAACGCCGCACTGGGGGCACTTGAAGTCCTCGGGCAGCTGGTCGCCGTCGAACTCTTCCACATAACCGCAAACGGGGCAAACAAACTTCATAATTCGATCCTTTCGATCGATGGCGATTGTGCGCTCGTCCGGTCCCGTAAGGGCCCTCTCCGGACGTGCGTCTTGACGAGTTCTATTATCCATAAATGCAACCAAATGTGAAGCCTATTAGGAATGATTTTTAATAAAACAATTTTGCTGCTGCCGTCTAACAACGTCCGCATAGTCCGCAGCGGACGCAGCCGTTGCAGATGAACTTGCTTCCGCAGGTTTCGCACCACTCAAAATACGGTGGATCCCAGAGCTCCGAACTGGGGATTTCCAGACCGAGCGGATCCCTTAGGTCCCATTCGATTTGGCGGCCGCGGTGTTGGAGGCCTGATTTCCACGCCTGCTCGCTTTGCAGGTTTTTGCTGCGAAGGTGATATGTTCGCCCGTCCTTAACGAAGGTGCTTCCGGTTTCGATGAAGGCGAACGTCGCATTTGCCGCCACGCATTCAGCATGCAGCTGGCGCACCCATTCGTAATGGCAGGGACGCGCTCCCGCGTAGTTTTCTCCGCCTGCGATGACCTGCTCGATTCCATCGGGCTTTCCAAGGCTCCCGGGGGCGGCTTTTTTGACCGATACGCTTCCGATGAACGGCGCACACATGATGCCGCGGTGTACTGCGGGCGTGGCGAGCAGGAGGGGAATCCGTTCATTTGCCCTGCGCTGGTTTTCGCAGGTTACGTTGAGCATGACGTTTTGCCAGCCATCGCCCCAGTCGCTGGGCAGACAGTCGCAAAAACGCTCGGGACGTTTGTTCAGAATGAAGAACTTTACGTCGGGCCTCTGGCGAATGATGTCCCATACTTCTGGTCGCCAGGGATCGGCCTTGGGCAACAAGAAGTCGCTCGTCATGCAGATACGGATAAGCTCGCCGGCGCGAACTTTGTAGCTACCGTCTCGGCGGCGTTGGAGGGGATAGGTAAAGCCCGACTTGCTTTTGCTAATCACGGAAGGGTCGATACCGCGTTGCCCGTCCATGTAATACATGTAGCAGTTGTCGCATCCCTCGCTGACGCGCGTGCAGCCATGCCAGGGGTTCCAGATGTCATGCACCTTTGCGCCTCCTTTGCGGCGGACGTGAATCCAATGGACCCTGAAAGACTAACACCGGATGACGCCAAGCAGCTCCGAACAATATGAAGATGTTGATTGATTGACGTTTGGCGGGCAGTCTACGTGCCGCGATGAGTACAATCGGTCGAGCAAATGTTGACCCATCAACAAATGAAGGAGTTTCCTTTATGCATCTAGCCCGTCGTGCCTGGTGCCGAACATATCAGACGGTTTTTCGCATCGCATTGCCAATCCTGCCCTATACCGAGCCGCGCATTTT
>USAY01000107.1 GCA_900552755.1 uncultured Collinsella sp. | reverse complement strand
ACTACCTCGCCGACTGCTTCGGCCTGCGCCTGCTCAACCGCCGCGGCTGCTTCCCCAAGTTCGATCTGTTTATCGAGCAGACCAAGGATATCTGGAAGGACATGCTCGATATCCGCAAGCGCTTCGAGCCGCGCGCCGAGGAGCTCGCCAAGAAGTACGCCCTGGCCCCCTACACCATGTTCATCGGCTCCGGCGCCCTGTGGGGCGAGACCATCCTGTTCTCGATGTGCATCCTCGAGGAGATGCAGTGGAAGCGCACCCGCTACATCACCTCGGCCGACTTCTTCCACGGCACCCTCGAGCTCGTGGAGCCCGGCGTCCCGGTCTTCCTGTTCATGGGCGAGGACGAGAACCGCAAGCTCGACGAGCGCGTCCGCGCGTTCCTGAACCGCGGCGTGACCGGCGACACCGACATCAACATCATCGACACCGCCGAGTTCGCGATCCCCGGCCTTGACGACGAGTTCCGCGTCATCGTGTCTCCGTGGATCCTCTCCTCGCTGATCACCGATCGCCTTGCCGCTTACTACGAGACGGTCACCAAGCACAACCTCAACTACCGTCGCTACTATCACCAGTTCGATTACTAATCGGCGACAAATTAGCTACTGATCAAGAAGCACCCTGCCCGGGCGCATGCGTCCGGGCATTTTTATGCCGAAGTTCGCAAGAAAGGGGAATCGAATGAGGCAGTTTATCGTTGCATCCCATGCTCATTTTGCGTCTGGAATCGTCGAGAGCATCGGCCTGCTTTCCGGTGAGCGCGAAAACGTCCATGCGCTCTCTATGTGTGTCGACGGAAACGAGGACCTGTCCAAGGAGGCTGCAGCGATTCTGGACGGCTTTGCCGCGGACGACGAAGTTGTCGTGTGCACTGACCTGTTCGGCGGCAGCGTCAACAACGAGTTCACCAAGATCGTCCAGACGCGTCCCAACACGCACCTCGTGACCAATATGAACCTGCCACTCCTTATTCAGCTGCTGTTCGTGCCCGACTCCACCCCGATCGATGAGGCCATTCGCCAGATCGTCGAGGCGGACGACACCAAGGTCAAGTACGTCAACGACCTGCTGGGGCAGGCCGAACTCGATGAGTTTTAATCGTTAGGAGCACATCATGATTCAGATGATTCGCGTAGATTATCGACTGCTTCACGGCCAGGTTGCCGTTAGCTGGACCTCGGCTCTGGGTGCCGACTGCATCCTGTTAGTGAGCGACACGGTCCTCAATGACAAGCTTCGTCTGCAGGCCCTGTCCCTTGCAAAGCCCGAAGGATGCAAGGTCGTCGTCAAAAACACCGAGGATGCTGTCAAGGCGCTCCAGAGCGGTGTGACCGATAAGTACAAACTCTTCGTGGTTTGCGAGACGATTCAGCAGGCCGGTGCCGTCGCCAAGGCGATGGGAGTCAAGAAGATCAACCTCGGCAACGTTGCCTTTAGCGAGAATGCCCGCCAGGTCTCGACGAGCGTGTTCCTCACGCCCGAGAACGAGGCCTACGTGAAGGAACTGCTCGGCGAGGGCTATGAACTGTTCATTCAGATGATTCCGGCAGATGCGAAGACTGACGCCGCGAAGGTCATCGGTTAGGGGCCATCATGGTTATCAAGACAATCCTGATTTTCCTGATTGCCCTTTTGGGTTATTCCGAGTGGCTGACGGGCACGAGCTACCTCCAGCGCCCGATCGTGCTCGGACCTCTGGTTGGCCTTGTCATGGGCGACATGGTGACCGGCACGATCATGGGCGCCACGATGGAGCTTGCCATGGTCGGCGCCATCTCGGTCGGCGCCTATAACCCGCCCGATACGATTTCCGGCACTATCCTGGGCGTATCTCTTGCCATGCAGGCCGGCGCGGACGCTTCGGCGGCCCTGACCCTGGGCATTCCTATCGCAACGATCGTCCTGGCGCTCGATACCGCCCTGGGCCAGCCGGTGATGCTGCTGCTGGTGCACCGTATCGACAAAAACGTCGAGGACGGAGACACCAAGGCCATCACGCGCAACATGCTCATCGCCGGTTACGCGCAGAGCTGGTGCGGCCTGCTGATTATTCCCCTGGCATTCTTCTTTGGCGCCGATGCCGTTGCCAGCCTGCTCAACATTATTCCCGATTTCGTTCAGACCGGCATGGATGTTGCCGCCGCCTTCTTGCCCGCACTCGGCTTTGCGATGCTGGCGCAGATGATTATGAACAAAACGGTGGCGCCGTTCTTCTTCGCTGGTTTCTTCCTCGTCGCCTACTTTGGCATTAGCACGACGGGCGTGGCGATCTTTGCCGCGATCATCGTCGTCGCGATGACGGTTTTGGGTGACAAGAAAAAGGCGGAGCAGCCCGCAGTGGCAACCGAGGATCCTGCGATTGGGAGTGGGTTCGATGAGTTTTAAGTTTGAGTCTTCTTACGACGGAATGATTTCCCGCGCAGACCTCAAGAGGCTGTTCTGGCGCTCGATTCCCTATGAGCATTCCTGGAACTACGAGCGTATGGGCCATATCGGCTTTATGTGGGCCCTTATGCCGATCCTTCGCAAGCTGTATCCGCAGGATGCAGACTTTAAGGCCGCACTCAAGCGCCATATGGAGCTCTATAACGTCACGCCGTACATCTCGACGCTCCCCATGTCTATTGCTGCCGCAATGGAAGAAGTCAACGCCACCGAAGATAACTTTGACACGAGCGCGATCTCTAATGTCAAGCTTGCTTTGATGGGACCGCTGTCCGGCGTGGGCGATGCCTTCTACTGGGGCACGCTGCGAATTTTGGCAACGGGTGTCGGCACGTCGCTGGCGCTGCAGGGCTCTATTCTTGGCCCGATTTTGTTCCTGCTCGTGTTCAACGTCCCCCACTACATCATCCGTTACCTGCTGACGTTTGTGGGATATCGCTTTGGCTCGGACATGATCAGCAAGGTCCAGGAATCGGGCATTATGGACACGATCGTCAAGATGGCCTCTATCATGGGCGCCATGGTGATCGGCGCTATGACCATGGAGATGGTCACCGTGGACATTCCGCTCATGGTCGGTGCGGGCGATGGTGCTCAGACGCTGGCCGAGCTGCTCAACGGAATCTTCCCGGGCTTTGTCACGATGGGGCTGTTTGGAATCGTCTATCTCATGCTCAAGAAGAAGATGAATCCGCTGCTTATCATGCTCGTGATCCTGCTCGTGAGTATCGCTGGCGCGTTCTTTGGAGTGCTTGGTGTCCAGTAGAGTATCCGTCATAATGAGAACAATGTAAGAGGGGGCGTCGCGCACACTGTGCTGCGGCGCCCTTTTGCCGAAAGGTGGACAAGATGGAGTATCCGCAGCTTGCCGTCATGAATATCAGCCATCGTTATTTTGACCTTGAGGAATTCTTTTCTTCGGCAGCGGCCTCGGGCTACACGTGTTGCGAGCTTTGGACCGGGGCGATGCATCTGTATGTCGATTGCCATGGATACGATTCGCTCGAGCAGGTGCGGGAGCTGTCGCAGCGGTATGGGGTTCGGATTGTGGGGCTTTGTCCCGAACAGAACAACCCCAAGCCGTGGAATATCGCGGCGCGTGGGAATGAGGCGCGTGCCCGCACGCTCGCGTACTTTAAGAACGTTGTGGATATCGCGGCGGAACTTGGAGCCGAGCAGGTCATGGTCTCGAGCGGCTGGGCATTTTTGAACGAGCCGATCGAGGACGCGTGGGGTCGCAGCGCCTCGATGCTGCGTGCGATTGCCGAGCATGCGGGAGAGCGCGGCGTGCGACTGGTGCTCGAGGCCCTACAACCGGTTGAGTCGATGATCGTGAACTCGGCGGCCGACACGAAGCGCATGATCGAGGCAGTTGATCATCCGGCACTTAAGGCGTGTCTGGATTTGGGCGCTATGGCGGTGGCAGGGGATACCATCGACGATTATTTCGATCTGCTTGGCGAAGATGTCGCCCACGTGCATTTTGTCGATGTTGCGGCAGATGGCACGACGCATCTTGCCTGGGGTGACGGCGACCGCGATATGCGCGCCGACCTGGATAGGCTGGTGGCGCGCGGCTATCGCGGAGTTGTTTCGGCCGAGACCTATGACGGGCGCTATTTCGCCGACCCCGCAGCTGCCGATGCGCAGGTAATGGCGGAGTACCGACGCGCGATTGGCGCCTAAGTGGGACAGGGCGCCGAGTTGGCGTTTGACGTTTTTTGAGAAACGGGACGTGCTTTCCGCTTGAGGCTTCTGGCGGAAAGCACGTCCCAGAACAGGCGCTCAGAATGGGACACACTTTCCGCTGAGGACCTCAACCGGAAACCGCATCCCAGTTTTTGGCTGGCGGGCGGGACACGCTTTCCCCTATGTTTCCAAATGAATACGCTATGAGCCGAGGAGGACGATTCTCCCCGCAAACACTCTAGTATGCTAAAGTACCCAGAAGACCGGCGGAGCTATGCCGGTCTTCTGTTCTATATGAAACGCAGCATGAGGAGGCTCACCAGATGACGGCCACACCGTGGGGATTCCGGGACATATTGCCCGAGGAGGCTCAGGCGCGCGAGGAGATCGCGCTGACGGTGAAGGGCTGCTTTAGGGAGCATCATTACCTTCCGGTCGAGACGCCGCTGCTCGAGGACAAAGGTTCACTCGAGGAAGGCGGCCGCATTGCGGACACGCCGTTTAAGCTCTTTGATGACGACGGTCGCCTGCTGGTGGTCCGTCCCGACAACACGCTGCCGATCGTGCGCCTGGTTTCGACCCGCATGCGCGCGGCCGATCTGCCGCTGCGCCTTCGCTACGAGGCGCCGGTGGTTCGTGAGTGCCAGCGCAATGCCGGTGGCTCGCGTCAGTTTACACAGCTGGGCTTTGAGCTTATCGGTGCGGGCGATACCGCGGGTGATGTCGAGATCGTCTCGCTCGTGGCCGAGGCCGTGCGCGAGCTGGCACTTCCCGATGCGCGCATTATCGCAGGCAGCGTGCGTCCTTTTAAGGAATTGCTCGCGGTATGCGAGGATCGTGAGCTGGCTGCCGAGGCCCTGCGCTGCGTGCATGCCAACGACTTTGTGGGCCTCGATGCCCGCGTGGCTGCCAGCGCCGAGTCCGATGCCGTCAAGGCCGCCATTAGCGAGCTGCCGCGCCTGCACGGTGGTGCCGAGGTGCTCGACCGCGTGGATGCGCTGCTGGAGGCTGCCGGCATCGTCGCGCCGCTGACGCGCGAGCTGCGTGCCCTGGTCGAGGGCCTGGCTCCCGAGGACGCCCAGGTGCTGTCCTTCGACTTCTCCATCATGAATTCTTTTGATTACTACACGGGTCTGGTCTTTAAGGCCTATGCCGGCGGCCTGCCCGATCCGGTCGGTTCGGGCGGACGCTACGACTCCATCTTTACCGGTGCGTTTGGCGACGGTATCGAGGTGCCGGCGGCGGGCTTCGCCTTTTCGCTCGAGCGTCTGGAGGCCGTGCGCACCTCGGCCGAGGACGCCGCTTCCGATGGCGACCACGCCGTGGGCCGTGGCGCCGAGGGGCCGCTGCGTATCGCCGTGCCCAAGGGCTCGCTTAAGGCCGACACGCTCGACGTGCTCGAGACCGCGGGCCTGGACGTCTCCGAGCTGCGTGACCCCGGCCGTCACCTGATCGTGCGCGGCCGCGACACGCGTGTCGGCGAGGGCGCGGTCGGCGATATCGAGTTTGTCATCGTGCGCCCCAGCGACGCGCCTGCTTTTGTGGGCTGTGGCGGTGCCGATTGCGGCATCTGCGGTTGGGATTCGCTTATCGAGGCAGACCTCAACCTGCTGCAGCTGGTCGACCTGGGCTATGGCCTGTGCACCTTTATCGAGGCGGAGCCCGCATGGCGCGCCGGTCAGGCCGAGCGCAACTATGCTCGCCGCGGGTCGCTTCGCGTGGCAACCAAGTATCCGCGCATCGCGAGTGCCTGGTATGCCGAGCGAGGCGTGAACGCCGACATAGTTTCGCTGCACGGCAACATCGAGTTGGGCCCCATCGTCGGCATGACCGATCGCATCGTGGACATTACCGCCACGGGTGCCACGCTGCGCGACAACGACCTGGTCATCACCGGGCGCATCATGAACTGCACGGCCCGCTTCTTTGTCAATCCGGGTGCCGCGCGTCTGGATCCGCGCGTACGCAATCTGGCCGATCGCTTGGCGGCAGCCGTGAAGGACAAGCATTTTGAGCCCGTTGCGGGCTCGGCACAATAGCGCGAGC
>USAY01000106.1 GCA_900552755.1 uncultured Collinsella sp. | reverse complement strand
TGCAATCGCAAGGAGATGATGGGGCGGAATGTCAATCCTGGTCTAACAGAGCCTTTTTTAATCCCCGTCCCAGAAAAATCATCGGCGAACGCACTACTTTGCGCTGGTGAGGACGCCGGTGGTGTCGAACGCTGGGGTAAAGCTCTCGTCTACCGCGCCGCCCTCTTGCCAAAACATCGTCGTAAAGCCCAGGTCGTCGGCATGGTCGAGTACCTGCTCGTACTCCTCGCGCGTCACGGCGCGCGCCAGGTCGCCGCCCTGCTCTCGCATGAGCGCATTGGGCGTGTACTGGTTCATGACCGAGATCGGCACGTCGCCCACCGTCTGCCACACCAGGTCCAGCACGCGGCATGAATCGTCTGCATGTCCCGGCAGCACCAGATGGCGCACGATGATGCCGCGCTTCATGAGCCCGCCCTCGTCCACCAGCTCTCCCCCGCGGCGATCGATCTCGCGCGCCATCTGGGCCAGACCCGACACGGCCACGCGCGGATAGTCCTTAATATGAGAAAGCGACTGCGCAAGCCCGGCATCGGCATATTTAAAGTCGGTGAGCCACACATCGACCAGGTCGCCCAGCGCCGCCACGGCACTCGCGCGCTCGTAACCACTCGTGTTGTAGACGATCGGGATGACCAGCCCGCGCGTCCGTGCCGCGGCGATCGCAGCAGGCAACAGGTGCGCATAGTGCGTCGCCGTCACCAAATTGATGTTGTTGGCACCCTGGTCCTGCAGCTCCAGCATAATCTCGACCAGGCGCTCAGGCGAAATCTCAAGGCCAATATTGCCGGTCGAGATCTCGTGGTTCTGGCAGTAGATACATTTAAGCGAGCAACCGCTAAAGAAGATCGTGCCCGAACCGGCCTCGCCCGAGATAGGCGGCTCCTCCCACATATGAAGCGCCGCGCGAGCGACCTTAAGCGTGTCGTCGGCACCGCATACGCCGCGCGCGCCCTCATCGCGCGCCGCACCGCAACGGCGCGGACACAAATGGCAGGCGGGCGAAAAAAGTTCGGTCAACGACATCGGCATAAAAAAATGCTCCAAAACAACGATTCAGCAGCTCAAACGTAAAGGGCCAGACCGGGTAGACGGCTCCGTCCCTAAGGCGCCGTAATCGTCCGACACGATTTTTGTAATGTCAAGACTGGAATCGATAAAGTGCCGCTTTATGATGTAGGTATTCCGCCCCCCGCGGAGCAACTGGGTGAACCGTCGCGTTTATTTAGGGAGCCCACACAGTCGTACCTAGTACAGGTATCCTTCGTTGTTAAGGACGCTGGAACAGTCGATGAGGGCACCCACCTGTTTTAGGTGGGTTCATTTTCGTAACGTGGGGGGTGGTTTTCTTTTGCCGAAAATCACCATTACAGTCCATATGGATCCCCGCCGGCATCCCGACAAGCCATCGACAACATCCCAATATCTGGTATGCGCGTGATAATCGCACGGTGCAAACCTCCGCACCCCCCTCGGTCGAGTATCATGGGACAGCTATGCCATTTCCGCGTAGCAACCTTTGACCTTTTCCTTCGACGCTTGGCGGTTTTTAGATTCATGGCTTCATCCCCGAGCTACATACCGTACCTATGCGTGGCAGCGGCGGCCTTTATCACGACCTTCCTCGCGGTGCCCCTGGTCAAGCGCTTGGCAATTAAGCTCGATGCCGTCGACTATCCTTCTAAGCGCCGCATCAACACCAAGCCCATCCCGCGTTTGGGCGGAACGGCGGTGTTTTTGGGCCTGGTCGTTGCCTGCATTGTGCAAATCCTAGGCACCTGGTACCTGGGCTGGCCGCCCGTTTTGGTGCCGCACCCGCGCCTTCACATTAGCTATCCCATGCTGGCGCTCTCCTTTACCGTCATCTTTGCGACCGGCGCTATCGACGACGTCTTCCAGCTCAAGCCCAAGCAAAAGCTGGCCGGACAGGTCCTCGCCGCGCTTATCGCCTGCATGGGCGGCCTAAAAATCGGCGTCATCGTCAACCCGTTTGCCCCCGGCGAAATCATGCTCGGATGGCTCGCCTACCCCATCACCGTGATCTATCTGGTGGCATTCACCAACATCATTAACCTCATCGACGGCCTTGACGGCCTGGCGACGGGTATCTGCGGCATCGCGTCGTTCACCATGTTTTCGATGGCCGTTCTCTCGGGCCGCATCGACGCCGCCGCGCTCTCCATTGCGCTCTTTGGCGCCTGTCTGGCCTTTTTGCGCTACAACTTCAACCCCGCAAGCATCTTCTTGGGCGACTCGGGGTCGCTGCTTCTGGGCTTTGCGCTGGGCTCCATCTCGCTGCTCAACGTGAGCCGCACCGCCGCGCTCACCTCGCTCATCATCCCGCTCATCGTTGCCGGCGTGCCCATCATCGACACGTTTAGCGCCATTGTGCGCCGCAAGCGCGCCCACATTAGCATCGGGCAGGCCGACAAAGGCCACATCCACCACCGCCTGATCCAAGAAGGCTACAACCAAAAACAGGCTGTGCTGCTCATCTATGCCTGGTGCATTATGCTTTCGGCCGGCGCCGCCGCGATTAACCAGGTCGAGGTGCCCATGCGCGTGCTCATCTTTACCGTGCTCGCCATTGGCTCGGCGGCCTTTGCCAAGCATCTACATCTGTTTGAGCCCGTACTGCGCCACCATTACAACAAGCGCACGCACGAGGACGAGCTGGTCACCCCCGACGACCCCGCTTTTAAGCAGGAGGAGCAGGCAGCCGAGGAGCGCAAAGAAGAGCGCCGCCACAAGCTCTAGGGCAAGCTGCCGAGGATGTGCCAAGGCACCGTTTGCCAAGCGCGGCCGCGCCGCACCCATCGCACATGCCGCACCACGCGCGCCCCTCTCCCGCCCCTCGCCTACTTACGCACCACCCCTCCAATAAACGCGTTATCATCTTGACCCATGAACATACGTTAGGAGCAATCATGCCAAACGAGAACAGCTACGAAGTCGCGCTGCAAAAGAGCAACGCCATTCGCGAGGGCCTGGCCAAGACGCCCGAGAAGTTCACCATGCTCACCGGCGACCGCCCCACCGGCCGCCTGCACCTGGGCCACTACTTTGGCACCCTCAAGGGCCGCGTTGAGCTGCAGAACATGGGCGCCAAGACCAACGTGCTCATCGCCGACTACCAGGTCATCACCGACCGCGACACGACCGAGCACATCCAGGACAACGTGTACAACATGGTCATGGACTACCTTGCCTGCGGTATCGACCCCGACAAGACCATGATCTACGCGCACTCCGCCGTGCCCGCAGCAAACCAGCTCATGCTGCCGTTCCTGTCGCTGGTGTCCGAGGCCGAGCTGGCGCGCAACCCCACCGTCAAGGCCGAGATGGAGGCCTCGGGCCACGAGCTCACCGGTCTTCTGCTCACCTACCCGGTGCACCAGGCCTGCGACATTCTGTTCTGCAAGGGCAACGTCGTGCCCGTCGGTCGCGACCAGCTGCCGCACATCGAGCTCACCCGCACCATCGCCCGCCGCTTTAACAACCGCTACGGCAAGGTATTTCCCGAGGTCGACGCATTGCTGTCCGAGACCCCGCTGCTTCCCGGCCTTGACGGTCGCAAGATGAGCAAGAGCTACGGCAACGCCATCAATATCTCGATGACCGCCGAGGAGACGGCCAAACGCATCAAGAAGAGCCAGACCGACTCCGAGCGCATGATCACGTTCGACCCCGAAAACCGCCCCGGCGTGTCCGGCCTGCTTTCGACAGCCGCCATCTGCACCGGTCGCTCCGAGGTCGAGATTGCCGAGGAGATCGGCATGGGCGGCTCCGGCCAGCTCAAGAAGTACGTGACCGAGGCCGTCAACGAGTACTTCGCACCGATCCGCGAGCGTCGCCAGCGCTACGAGAACGATCTGGACTATGTGAAGGACGTCCTGCACGAGGGCAACCGTCGCGCCAACGAGATCGCCGATCAGACCCTGGCAGAGGTTCAGGACGCCATGGGCATGGTGTACTAGACCGATCTACTGGCTTGAGCTTTCGATTGCTTTAGGGCGGGCGCTGCGGCGTCCGCCTTTTTTGGAGCCGGACCGCTTCGGCTCCGTCCATCGCACCCCCTCGACAAACAGGAACAGGCCCGCCGGCAGTTAGCTGCCAGCGGGCCTGTTCCCGAAGTACACCGTTGAATCGCACAGAGGGGAGGGATGCGAATCAAACTCAACAGGGCAGGCTTTTTCATCGCCTATTGCCTGCTCCCTTGCTGAAACCAATATAGTTCACCGTGGTTTACTTTCTGACGGCAAAGTACGCCGCCACACCTTCTCCATAAGTTAGCTCTGGTAAACCTACAGTGTAAAACCACCACAAAGGGGACAGGCGCCTTTGTGGTGGTTTTCGCCACGGAAGAACCGCTAGAGCCCGGCAGGCCAGCGACAGGCGCCCAGATCGACGTGCATGGGATCGGCAAACGTCACGCCCTCCCCCATCAAGAGCTCACGCTGAGCATCGGGGCCGCCAAAGGCAAAGCCCTCACAGATACGGCCGTCGGCAAACACCACGCGATGACAGGGAATTTGGCCAGGGCGCGGGTTGCTGTGCAGCGCATAGCCCACATAGCGCGCGCTCCGCGGACGACCGGCGAGCAGCGCCACCTGACCGTACGTAGCGACCATCCCCTCGGGAATCTGCTCGACCACCTCGTACACCCGCTCAAAAAAGCCCTCAGACGCCATCGATCGCTCCCTTCCACCCTGAAAAGCATAAACCACCACAAAGGTACCTGTCCCCTTTGTGGTGGTTTTGACCGGAAAGCTAGTTGGCGGGGCGGAAGAAGGCTACGGCTACGGCGCCGGGGCCCACGTGGGTGCCGATGGTGGCGCCAATGGTGTGGATGGGCAGCTCGTTCTCGGTGTGTCCAGCCCACAGCGCGGCGCTGTCCTCGATGTACTTCTTGAGCACAGCGTCCGAAAGGCCCGTATAGCCCAGTGCCAGCGGCATGGAAAAGTCGACGCCGCCCGCCTTTTCGACCTTCTGGTTGAGCAGGTTACGGCCGTTCTTGGAGCCACGAGCCTTGCCCAGCTGCACAATCAGGCCGTCCTCGGCGGCCACTACGGGCTTCACGTTGAGCAGCGTGCCCACAGCGCCCGCAGCGGCAGACAGGCGACCGCCGCGCACCAAGTACTCCAGCGTCTCGAGCAGGCCGATGACGACCACGCGGTCACGGACGGCCTCTACGGCCGCCGCGATTTGGGCCGCACTACGGCCCTCGTCCACCAAGCGCAGCGCATACTCGACCAGGACACGTTCGCCCAGGGTGACGTTATTGCTGTCTACCACGAACACGTCGCCGCCCGGCGCCTCGGCAAGTGCGGTACGGGCACTCTGATTGGTGCCCGAAAGCTTGGCGCCCACGGTAATAATCACTGCCTCGTCGCCGGCCTCACGCGTCTCGGCAATCGCCTGTGAAAACGCGTACGGGTTGACCTGACCGGTCTTGGGCAGCTCATCGCGCTCCACGAGCATCTCGTAAAAGCGCTGGTGATCGATGTCGACGCCATCCATGTACACATCGGTACCAAAGGTAACGGACAGCGGCAGAACACGCAAAGCGGGGTGCTCAGCCGGCGACATATCGCTTGCGGAATCGGTAATAATACGAATGGACATAGCGAATCCTTTCTTGCGCAGGTCACGCGCGGGGAATTTTGACAGCAATGCCCCGGCACGGTATACGCGCTCAAACGGGACTATGCAGTTGTTAATGGAAAGCAAATGCCTGGGCGGCCTTAGATCTCGCGCAGGGTGTTGAGAATCGTACGCAGCGACGCATACATCTGCTCGCGCTGCTCCACACCCATAGCCTTACCGGTGGTATCGAGCACCTCGCGAATGATGCGGTCCGCCTCGCTCATGCTCTCGCCGCCCAGAGCGGTCAGGCGCACCGGAGCACGATACTTAACGGCGGCATCGCCCGAATCATCGACCTCGACGTAGCCGCCCTCCTCCAGATGCGCGAGCGTACGCGAGACGGCGGCGCGGGTCACGCCTGCCATGCGAGCCAGGTCAGCGCCAGTCAGGCCGTCCTTGCTGCGCTCAAGATAGTACAGGCACATCACGTCGGAGCCCTTGAGGCCCAGCCTTGCGCCCTCGGATGTCTTAATGCGCTGGATCTCCTTGTAGAGCCCACTGATCAGTCCGACAAAGTCCTCGAAACGTGTCTCGTCGTTCTGCTGCATGGGAGACGACCGCCTTTCGCTTACATGATGCTAACGGGTAAACATCTTAGCCGCATGTCCGAACCCCCGTACCCAAATATCCCAATTGTTAACCCATCAACATAAAAACCACCACAAAGGGGACAGGCACCTTTGTGGTGGTTTTGGGTCTGAGGCGACGCTAGTGGCGGAGTCCCAGCAGGCCGCGGCCGCGATGACGGG
>USAY01000105.1 GCA_900552755.1 uncultured Collinsella sp. | reverse complement strand
GAGAGGATGTATTGCTCGCCGGGGTAGGGGTAGGCGTCCTCGCGTGTGGTCACGCTCGTCTCCTTTCATCGGGCTTTTTGCTGATGTTAAAGCGGTGCCGTGACGGCCTGATTTCTGCTGCGTTACGATACGTTCTCGATTGCGATTCCGATGTGTTTCGATGACGTGACGGGTTTGTTTCGCCTTGTCAGGGCTTCGATGGGAGGGGAGGGGCCGTGCAATATCGCGTTGACCCCAAAAGCGGCAACCGTATCTCGGCGTTGGGGCTGGGCTGCATGAGGTTTCCCGGTGCGCCGGGACGCCCGGATGCGAAGACTGCCGACGCCATCATCTCCCGTGCGGTGGAGCAGGGGATTAACTACCTGGACACGGCCTATCTCTATCCCGGCAACGAGGCTTGTGTGGGTGCGTCGCTTGAGCGCCTGGGCTTGCGCGACCAGGTTTTGCTCGCAACCAAGCTGCCGCATGCTTCGTGCAAATGCGCGGAGGATTTCGACCGGTTCTTCGACGAGCAACTGCGCCGCCTGCGGACCGACCATATCGACTATTACCTCATGCACAACATTACCTCGCCCGCCCAGTGGGAACGTGTGGTGGCGTTGGGCATCGAGGACTGGATCGCGCGTCAAAAGGCGGCGGGGCGCATTCGCCAGATTGGTTTTTCGTACCACGGCAGCGCGGCGGATTTCCTGACGATGCTCGATGCATATGAGTGGGACTTTTGCCAGATCCAGTACAATTACGCTGGAGAGCGATATCAGGCGGGAACAGCGGGGCTCATGGCCGCCGCCGAGCGAGGCCTCGCGGTGTTTGTGATGGAGCCACTGCTGGGCGGGCGTTTAGCGGGCAAGCTGCCGCCACGGGCCCGCGCTGTGCTCGATAGTGCCCGTGACCCGCATTTGCGCACTCCTGCCGCCTGGGGTCTTTCGTGGGTCTGGAATCATCCTCAGGTGACGATGCTGCTTTCGGGTATGACCGATATCGCGCAGGTGGATGAGAACGCGGTGTTGGCCGATCGGGCCCTGCCGGATTCGATGACTGCCAACCAGCTCGACACGATCGCGCACGTGCTGGATGAGTTTGAAAAATCGAATCGCGTGCCCTGCACGGGATGCGGCTACTGCATGCCATGTCCCAAGGGCATCAATATTCCCGGCTGCTTTGCCGCCTACAACGCGAGCTATGCGCACAGCTGGTTTACGGGTCTATCGCAGTACTTTACGGCGAGCGCGGTGCGCACAAGCGAGGCCAAGCTGGTGAGCAATTGCGTCAAGTGCGGCAAATGCGCGCGCCACTGCCCACAGCATATCGATATCCCCGAGCGTCTCGATGACGTGCGCCGACGTTTCCAGCCTGGCCCCGTAACGGCCGCACTTAAAGCCTTTTGCAAAACGCGCTCCTGATGCCCCTTTTATAACTTGCGGTGGAATAGTTCCTGTTTGCGGCAGAATAGGGCGATAGCAGGAACTTTTTTGCCGCAACTGATGGGAGGCTATCGTGGGTGACCGAGGCTTACGCAATGATTCGCGTGAGGTCCGTTGGGGCATTTTGGGCGCTGGGCACATCTCTCATCGATTTGCTTCGTCGCTCAAGAAGGTCGACGGGGCACGGCTGGTGGCTGCGGCCGGCCGCACTCCTGCACATGTCGAGGAATTTTGCCAAGCGTTTTCGATCGATGCTGCCCATGGCCATGCCTCGGTCGACGATAACGGCGATGCGGCTTATGACGCGCTGATTGCCGACCCCGATGTCGACGCAATCTACTTGGCTCTTCCGCATGGCATGCATACGCGTTGGGCCTGTCGCGCGCTGCGTGCCGGAAAGGCCGTGCTGTGCGAAAAGCCGGCCGTTTTGAGTGAGGAAGAGGCTCTCTCGATTGCCTCCACCTCTCGCGAGTGCGGCGTGCTGTTTATGGAGGCGATGAAGAATCGGTTTTGCCCGATGCGCACTCGCGTGAAGGACTTGTTTGCGTCGGGTGAGCTTGGCCGTATTGTCTCGATTGAAAGCGTGCAAAAGCTCGATTACGGCGAGTCTCCTTCGGGCTATCTGCTTGATCCGTTGCAGGGCGGCTGTCTATATGACATGGGCTGCTATGCGGTCGGTTGGTTTGAGGATTTGCTCGCGGGCGCTTGCGAGGTTTCGTCCCGTGAAGTTCGCTGGCGTGACGTATTGGGCGGTCGCGTCGATTGGGCCGACGAGATCCATATGAGCGTCGGCGGTATACCCATTCATATGGTGTGCGACGGCGAAGCAACATATGAAAGCCGCTTAACGATTGCCTGTGAGCGGGGCTCGTTGGAAATCGAGCGGCTCCATCGCCCCGAGCTCGCTCATGTGAAGTATTCCGACGGTCGAGTACTCGAAATCGATGCACCATTTGAAGTCGATGATTTTTACGGTGAGGCGTCGCATGCGACGCAGCTCATTCAGGCGGGGAAACTCGAAAGCCCCATCATGTGCCTAGCCGCCACACAGCGCTGTGCGCACATCATCGATGCGATTCGCTTGAAACTTTAGGGCGTGGGGGCATGGCGCCAGCGCTTGGAATGCCTGGAGGCCTTTGCTCTTGATGCCCCTTTTATAACTTGCGGTGGAATACGGTCTGTTTGCGCCAAAATAAGGCACCAATAGACCGTATTTTTCCGCAACTGATGAGGAGGGAGCTGGAGATGCTGACGATCGGGTGCCATCTTTCGACGACGAAGGGCTATCGGGCAATGGGGGAGACAGCGTTGTCCATTGGCGCCAATACCTTTGCATTCTTTACGCGCAACCCGCGCGGCGGCAAGGCGAAAGACCTTGACATGGATGACGTGGCGGCCCTGCGCGAGCTTATGGAGCAAAACGACTTTGGCCCGCTGGTGGCGCATGCCCCGTATACCTATAACCCCTGCTCAGCCAAAGAGCGGGCGCGCGAGTTTGCCCTGGAGGCCATGGCAGAGGACCTGCGGCGCATGGAGGCGCTGCCCGGCAACTACTACAACTTCCATCCCGGTGCGCATGTGGGGCAGGGCTCCGACGCCGGCATTCAGATGATTGTCGACACCCTGTGCCAGGTGATGTTTGAGGGCCAGCAGACGACGGTGCTGCTCGAGACCATGGCCGGCAAGGGTACCGAGGTGGGCCGCAGCTTTGAGGAGCTGGCGTGCATTATCGAGGGCGTTGCCGCCAAGTGCCCAGAGCTGTCCGATAAGCTGGGCGTTTGTTTGGACACCTGCCATGTGAGCGATGCCGGCTACGACATCATCCATGATCTGGACGGCGTACTCGACGAGTTCGACCGCGTGGTGGGTATCGATCGCTTGCATGCCGTACACATCAACGATTCGAAGAACCCTTGTGGCGCCCATAAAGATCGTCACGAGTGCATCGGCAAGGGATACCTTGGCAGCGAGGAATTTGGTGGCGGTATGCAGGCTATGCAGAATATTGTATCGAATGGCCACTTGCGTTCGCTGCCGTTTATTTTGGAGACTCCGAACGAACTTGCAGGTTATGCAGCTGAAATTAGACTATTAAGGTCATTGCAGCAGTAATGACTGTCACAAAGTAGAGTATTCCATTCACGTTATGGGTTTGTTTCAATCAGTTTTCTCATTGCAGATTTGTAATTCCGGGTGCATAATAGCCAACAGTTTTTGCAGACCTCTGAATCAAACGAGGTCACCGGAAGGAGACTGATTATGAAGCTGAAGAAGCTTGGCGCATTTGCCGCCACGGGTGCTATGGCACTCGCCCTTGCTCTGACGGGCTGCGGTTCGTCCAACGCCACCTCTGGTTCTGATGCCGGTTCCAGCAGCTCTGACGACGCTAAGGTCGAGAAGGTCGACGGCTCCAAGGAGTACGCGCTCGTCAAGGACGGCACGCTGACCGTCGGCACCTCTGCCGAGTACGCGCCGTTTGAGTACAAGGATGACAACGGCGACTACCAGGGCTTTGACCTTGAGCTCATCAAGGCTATCGGTGACAAGCTGGGTCTGGATGTCGAGTACGTCAACAATGACTTTGACACGCTGGTTCCGGGCGTCGCTTCGGGCGCCAAGTATGACGTTTCCATCGCGGCTATCACCGACACGCCCGAGCGTGAGAAGGAAGTCACTTTCTCTGATTCCTACTACATGGACGATCAGGCTATCGTGACCAAGGTCGATAACACCGACATCACGGCCGACAACTACAGCGAGAAGCTCAACAACGCCGACGCTACCATCATCGTCCAGTCTGGCTCGACCGCCGAGGCCTTTGCCCAGGAGAACTTCCCCAAGGCCAAGATCGTCCCCTACAAGGACGCTACCGAGTGCTTCAGCGCCCTGCAGTCCGATAAGGGTGACGCCGTAGTCACCAACCGCTCCGTTGCCAGCCAGCTGACCGCCGAGCAGTTCAACACCTGCCAGACCATTAAGCAGATCAGCACCGGCGAGGAGTACGCCATCGCCATCAACCAGGGTAACACCAAGCTCAAGGAAGACATCAACCAGGCCATCAAGGACCTGACCGACGACGGTACCGTTGACGCCCTCATGGCTAAGTACAACATCAAGTAAAATAGCTACTTGATTGCTCGTGGGCCCTTTCCGTTTTGGCGGAGAGGGCCTTTGCGCTTCTCTTGACGGAGAGCATTTCCGTCTCGTTTTGCCGGCAACTTCTACGATAGGAGCCACCTTGTCTCGACTGAACAAAGGGGCCGCGGAGCAGCGTTTTCCACTGCCCGCCTTGCTCCAAAAGCTAGCCTGCGTCATGGCCGTGGCGCTCGCGCTGGTGTGTGTGGGGGCATATGCGCCCACGACCGCCCAGGCGCTTGAGACCGCAAAGATTACCGCCCGACCCAATACCGGTTCGGGTAGCGATGTGGTCGGCGGCACCGAGACGCGCATCACTTGGGAAGTTCAGGCCGATGCCGACGAGGAGCTGAGCGGTCTTTCGCTGACGTTTGTCGACGGTACGACGTTTGGTACCGATGACACTCGATTGACGATGCTCTCGGGCGAGGACCTCATGGATCGTACGCCCATGAAGCCCACGTGCAAGGCTGACGGTCAGACGCTCAAGATTGACTTTGGTGAGACGGCGCCTGCCGGCGGCTATTTCCGCGTCGAGGTTTACGGCGTGACCTTCCCCGTCGAGGGCGGCGATGAGGCCTTTAGCGGCACCTGCACTTTGGCCGATGGCTCGACCAAGAAGATCTCCAAGATTCCTTCCGTCGAGATTAAGGGCGTGACGGCATTCGATAACTTCCTGGCCGACCTTAAGGAGCAGCCGTGGGTCGAGGCGTGGAACTCCAATATGTTCCTGCGCCTGTTCCTGAACCCGGTCATTTTGGTCCAAAGCCTGCCGATCGTCTTTAAGGGCTTCCTTATGTCGCTCTCGATCGTGCTTGTGGCGTTTCCACTGGCAATTCCCTTTGGCTTTGCCTTGTCGCTCATGCGCATCTCCAAGTCGCGCATCCTGCGCTGCCTCGCCGGCATCTATGTGAATATCATCCGCGGTACGCCGGCGTTCCTGCAGATCTATATCGCGTTCTTCGGTCTGCCGTTGGCCGGCGTCAAGGTTGATGACTACGTGCTTGGCGTTATCGTCATGGCCATGAACTCGTCTGCGTACCTATGCGAGATCTTCCGTGCCGGTATTCAATCGATCCCCAAGGGCCAAAACGAGGCTGCGCGTTCGCTGGGCATGAACGCGTTCCAGACGCTGCTCTATGTCATGATTCCGCAGACGTTCCGTAATGTTTTGCCTACGCTGACCAGCGAGTTTATCTTGCTTTACAAGGATACGTCGCTGCTTGCCGCCGTGGGTGTGGTCGAGATCGTCATGAACGCCCGTACCATCGTGGCCACGACGGGCTCCATTACACCGTACGTGGTTGCCGCCCTGTTCTATCTGGTCGTCACCCTGCCGCTCGCTCGCTTGGTGAGCGGTCTTGAGGCGAGGCTTTTGGGCACGGCCGAGACCAAGAAGAAGCGTCCCGCCAAGAGCGCCGGACAGGTTGTCGCGACGCCCGCCGATCACATCGCCGGTCTGTAAGGAGGTCCTATCATGAGCGAAACCAATAACTCGAACGAGGTCGTCGTCAGCATCAAGAACCTCCAGAAGGCCTTTGGGGACAACGTGGTCCTGCGCGATATCGATCTGGATGTGCACAAGGGTGAGGTCGTTGTGGTCTTGGGCCCCTCAGGCTCGGGCAAGTCGACGATGCTTCGCTGCATCAATCGCCTGGAGCATCCCACGAGCGGCTCGATTGTCGTCGAGGGCGTGGATGTGTGTGCCAAGGGCGTCGACCTCAACAAAGTGCGCACGCACCTGGGCATGGTGTTTCAGCAGTTCAACCTGTTCCCGCACCTGTCGGTCAAAAAGAACGTCATGCTTGCGCAGCAAAAGGTGCTCAAGCGCAGCAAGGAAGAGGCCGAGAAGAT
>USAY01000104.1 GCA_900552755.1 uncultured Collinsella sp. | reverse complement strand
GCCGATAACAGCCAGTACAACAATATCGATAGGTGCCATAGCAAGCCTCCTCTAGTTAACCACCACTTACTTTACCCCATTCTCCACCTGCCAAAAAGGGACAGGTATATTTTGGTCGGTTTTATCTGCGGAAACGCCACATCTCCCTCACCAAAAAGCCCGAGTGTCGCTGGGACACCCGGGCTCGTGGAAAGGGGCTGATCCTTATTCGGACTTAAGCGGAAACTGCAGCGGAAGCGGTGTTGGTCTCGTCCTCGTCGGTCCAAGCGTGCTTGGGCATGGGACGGAAGATCTGGAAGAGCATCGCAACCAGCAGAACGATGGCTACAACCGTCCAAATACCAAACTGGCCAAGGACAAGCAGGTTGTAGAACTGGTTGATGAACAGGGCGATCACCCAAGCGAAGGCGCACTCGTAGCCGATGGCAATCGCGGTCCACTTGCCGGAGTTCATCTGGTTACGGATGGTGCCGATAGCGGCAAAGCACGGAGCGCACAGCAGGTTGAAGGCGCCGAAGGCAACGCAAGCGCCCATGGTGGGGAACATGCCGGCAAACGCGGTCCACAGGCTCGGGTCGGTCTCGCCGGCGTCGGCAACGGACAGCAGCGAGCCGGCGGTGGCGACAACGTTCTCCTTGGCAACGAGACCCGAGACGGTCAGTGCGGTGGCCTGCCAGGTGCTAAAGCCGAGCGGGGCGAAGATCCAAGCGACCAGGTTGCCGAACATGGCAAGCACGGAGTAATCCATGAACTCCTCGGGGATGCCCTCCATGGAAGGCAGGTAGCCAAAGGCGCCGTTGTAGCTACCAAAGTTGGAGAGGAACCAAACGACGACGGTGGACGCAAAGATGACCGTGCCGGCCTTCTTGATAAAGGCCCAGCAGCGCTCCCATACATGCAGCGCCCAAGAGCGGATTGCCGGGAAGTGATAGGCGGGAAGCTCCATAACGAACGGCGTCGGGCGACCGGCGAAGAGCTTGGTCTTCTTGAGCATGAGGCCCGAGGCGATGACGGCAAAGACGCCCAAGAAGTAGAACAGCGGGCTGATCCATGCGGCGGTGGTGGAAGAATCGCCGATGATGGAACCCATGAGCAGGGCGATGATCGGCAGCTTGGCACCGCAGGGAATAAACGTGGTGGTCATGACCGTCATGCGGCGGTCCTTCTCGTTCTCGATGGTCTTGGTGGCCATGACGCCGGGGACGCCGCAGCCCGAGGACACGAGCATGGGGATAAAGGACTTACCGGACAGGCCAAAGCGGCGGAACACGCGGTCCATGATGAAGGCGACGCGGGCCATGTAGCCGCAGTCCTCCAGGAAAGACAACATCACAAAGAGCAGGAACATCTGCGGCACAAAGCCGAAGATGGCGCCCAGGCCGCCGACGATGCCGTCGCAGACCAGCGAATCGACCAGGCCACCGTCCTCGGTGCCGCCCGCCACAAGGGCGTCGTGCACCACGGTGGTGATACCCGGGACATAGGGGCCGTACTGCGCCGGGTCGACCGAGTCGGCGTTGTCGCCCGCAGCCTCAACAGCTGCGTCATAGGCGTCGCGACCCTGACCGAGCACGTACCAGCCGTCGGTGCCGAAGAGCTGGTCGTTGGTGAAGTCCGTCACCGTGCCACCCAAGGTGGAAACGGCGATGTAGTACACGCAGAACATGATGACCACAAAGATCGGCAGGCCCAGGATGCGGTTGGTAACCACACGGTCGATCTTCTCGGAAGTGCTCATCTTGGCCGGAGCCTTGGTGAGGCACTCGTCGATGATGTGGGCAATCACGCCGTAGCGCTCGCCGGTGATGATGGACTCGGCGTCGTCGTCGCAGTCCTGTTCGCACTGGGCGACCAGCTGCTCCACGCGAGCGGCCTTCTCCTTAGTGAGGTTGATGAGCTTGCAGGCGTCCGCGTCGCGCTCGAACAGCTTGACCGCGTAGTAGCGACGCTTGTTGGCGGGAACGCTCGCCGGCAGGTTGTTCTCGATGTGGTCCAGAACGTCCTCGATGGAGGAATCGAACTTGTGCTCCGGCACCTGGCCCTTGGAAGCAGCGGACTTCTTGACCTGCTCGAACAGCTCCGTGATGCCCTTGTTCTTAAGAGCCGAGATCATCATGACCGGGCAGCCGAGCTTCTTGGAGAGCTTGTCCGTGTCGATCTTATCGCCGTTCTTCTCGACCAGGTCGGCCATGTTGAGGGCGACGACCACGGGCAGGCCGGTCTCGATAACCTGAAGCGCCAGGTACAGGTTGCGCTCGAGGTTGGTGGCATCGACCACCTGGACGACGACATCGGGCTCGCCGCTCATGAGGTAGTCGCGCGAGCACTGCTCCTCGGGGCTGTAGGGGGAAAGCGAGTAGATGCCGGGGAGGTCCGTAATCGTGACGTTCTTGTCGCTTAGGAGCTTGGCTTCCTTTTTCTCAACCGTGACGCCGGGCCAGTTGCCAACGTAGCCGTTGGCGCCGGTGATCAGGTTGAAAAGCGTGGTCTTGCCGCAGTTGGGGTTACCCGCCAGCGCGACATGGATCTGAGAATCCGCCATTCAATCCTTCTTCCTTGTGTGCCCGCGCTGCTTTCTCCGCGCAGGCTGGATAATGTGCTTCAAAGATGCTGCATTAAGTTAGAAAAACCTAACTTTATCTGCAGAAATATGTGCCGCCGGCCCTTACTGGACCTCGACGACGGCAGCCTCCTCCTTGCGGATGGAGAGCTCGTAGCCACGCACGTTGATCTCGACCGGATCTCCGAGCGGTGCAACCTTTACGACCTTGAACGAAGTGCCCTTGATGAGCCCCAGGTCCATAAGGTGGCGGCGAAGCGCACCCTCACCGTGAAGCTTGACGATGGTGGAGCTCTCGCCCACCTTAACGTCACCCAACGTCTTCATTTACTTGTCCCCCTTTCGGTTTTTTAAATGCTGCGGACTAACTGACGGTCATGATGTGCATGGCAACCTTGGAATCGATACCAAAGCGTGCGCCCAGCACCGTGACGATGATATTGGCGCCACTCGAGCTCACCACGTGAATTTCGCTGCCCTCGACAAAGCCGAGGTCCTTGAGGTGGTGCTTCATATCCTCATTGCCCTTTACACGAGACACGCGCACGGTTTCGCCCGCTTTTACCATCGAAAGCGGCATGGCCGGCATCTGCGGTCCGCAAGACATGAGTTGCTCCTAACGTCAGTTCGTCCTCAACATCGACGTGATAAAAGTTAACCACGTCTATGTTCGCTTTAGTAAACTAGCACGTGGTTAACTTTTTGGAAAGGGTCCCCATTTAGATTCCGAAAAAGTTTCCTATACGAAACAAAAAGGCGCGGCAAAGAGCTGTCCTTTGCCGCGTCCCGTCATGCTTAAAGCGAGAGGTTTCTAATCGACGTGACGCACGAGGCCTCATCCACGCCCGAAACGCGGAACACGATGTCCTCGCCACATTCGCCACAGAGTGCCATGAGCCCTATAACGTCGCGGCCATCGACATGACGATTGCCAATCGAAACCGACACGTCACTACGATGCTTGGCGATAATGTCATAAAGCAGCGCAACCGGGCGGGCATGCAATCCCAACGGATCTTTAATCGTCTTTGTAAACTCGACCATGTCCCCTCCCACGACATCGCACATTCGGCCGGCAAACCCAGCCACGTGGTAGCTATTGTAGCGTTAGATGCTTGTCGAGAGCTCCTCTGAACACCTCGTGGGCAAAAAGTGGCAAATATGAGTACTGTCACCAATTTAGTAGCAGCAAAATCGAGAGCAAAGTGCCTACTTTGAGCGATTCGAAGAGGTTGAAAGCCGTCAAACGCCCTTTAAAGGGGGTTAGATAAATTGATTTTGAGCACATTTTCGCTCAGAACGGGCCGAAAAATATGACACCTCTTTTGCAACAGTACTCATATTTGGCATTTTTTGACCACGGGATCCAAAACCATGTCCCAAAACACAAAAGGAGGGACCTCGTAAGGCCCCTCCTTAGGAAAGGGAATCGATTTATTCCACAGCCGCAGATTAATCCTAGCCGCTACTCCATCATGTCGAGGACGGAGGGGCGAAGCTCGCTCTCGGCAGCCTCGGGA
Source organism: uncultured Collinsella sp. (assembly GCA_900552755.1). Taxonomy (GTDB): domain Bacteria; phylum Actinomycetota; class Coriobacteriia; order Coriobacteriales; family Coriobacteriaceae; genus Collinsella. The sequence continues at coordinate 2,492 of USAY01000104.1, read as the reverse complement.
TCGGTCTCGCGCAGGCGGTTGATGTAGCGGTTGTACCACATCACGGCAAGGCCCAGGAAGATAACTACACCGCCAACGTTGTAGACCAGTGTCAGCCACAGAGGCTGATCGAGCGGGATGGTGCCGCAGATAAGCACGAAGCAGAAGACCACAAGCAGGAATGCAGCAATGGCCAGGCCAAAGGTACGCGAACCCATGCGGAAGCCACGGGGAGCAGCGTCGAAGTTCTTGCGCAGCATAAAGTAGGCAAGCAGGATCAGCAGCGGCGGGAGCAGAGCGGTGGCAGCCGTCATGTTGGTGACGATCATGAGCAGGTCGTCTAGGTTGCCGGAGCCCAGGGCCGGGATGATCAGGATGGGGACGACGATGGCAAACTGCAGCCAGGCAGCGCGGGCAGGAATGCCGTGCTCGTTGAGCTCGACGATCTTGCTACCAAAGACGCCCTTGGGGATCTCGGTGAAGAAGACCTTGATGGGAGCAGAGGTCCACATCATGAGGGAGCCCAGCGTGGCAGCGAGAAGGATCAGGCCAATGACGCGCGTGGACACTTCCATGGGAATGCCAAAGTGGGCAAAGACAGCGCCGAATACGTCGAAGATACCGGTGGAGATGGCAACGCCGCCCTCGGGAATGAACAGGTTGACCAGCAGCGAAGCGCCTGCATACAGAAGGCCGATGGTCAGGCCGGCGATAACGACGGTGCGCACGAAGGCCTTGACGCCACCCTTAAGGTCGTTAAGGAACACGCCGACAGACTCAGCGCCGCCAACGCCCTGGATGATCCAGGCAAGCGTACCGAAGAAGCCCCACATAGTTGCGAAGTTGGTCGTGTCGGGAGCCATGTTAGCGGGGGTAGGAGCCGTAGCGAACTCGACGCCGCCAAAGGCAGCAGCCAGGGACAGCAAGATGAACACGGCAGTCAGGCCGAGAGCCGCGGTCGAGCCGAAGGAGGAAATGGAGCCGATCCACTTAGCGCCCTTGGTCGAAACCCACGTGGCGATAGCAAAGACGACGATCTCGATAATGGTGATCCACAGCTGCGAAAGCTCGGCGTTGGCACCAAAGAACACGTAGCTCGCGTAGATGATGACGTTGGGCAGGACGGACGCAAAGAAGAACAGGTTAACGAACCAGTAGCTAAATGCCGTCAGGAACGCCCAGCGACCACCCATCGAGGTCTTAACCCATGCGTACACGCCAGACTCGGAGTCCTTGTTGAGGCCGACGAACTCGGCGGTAACCAGGGTATAGGGGACAAAGTACAAAAGCGTGGCGAAGAAGAACGACGGCGCAGCTGCCAAGCCGATGGCCGCGTTGTTGTTGATGATGTTCTTGATACCGAACACGGCGGCGACCGTCATGCCCAGCAGAGCGAACGAACCAATCGTTCCTCGTTTTTCAGAGCTCATAAGCCCTCCCAATCATCCGTTATATCTCATCTAAAACCGTCCGGACTGCAAGCGCAATCGTGGACGGCGCACCTGCTAAGGGGAATGGGGAAAAGGGAGTCAACAAAGCCATCCCCCTTAACGGCGCTAAGCAAACGCCCAAACGGACGAATACTACTTGTTGGGGAAGGAATAACCTTCAACCGTCACGTGCAGTACCACGACGCGGGAATCCGCGACATCGGCCACGACACGGTAGGCCTCGTCAATTTCGACGACGGCAACGCCGCCGGCGGGAATCGTCACGGTCTCCCCCATACCCTCAAAGCGCTCGCGATCGTCGATATCGCTGTAAGTGCGCGTGCAGGTAAGATCCGCCTTGGAAGCCACCTCGACGGTCAGGTCGCCGTCGAGCGGAGCGAGCACGGCATGGTAGCGACGGTGACCGACCAGATCGGCGGTAGCGGCCTCGCGGGCATAGACCCACCAGTACACCAACGAGTCGCCGATGGAGTAAGCCACGTCGTGCTGCAGGTCGGCAACGCCATCGAGCGCCTGACCGGTGCGCATCCACTTCTTGACGGACTTCATCTGAGCGTCGAAATCGGCGCGCGAGTTAAAGACATGCATGACTTATGCCTCCTTAATGGGTGCCAGCGCCTGAGCCAGATCGGCAGACGTCAGCGGTCGCAGGGACACCTCAAAGCTGAAGCTCTCAAAACGGGTGCGGTAGGAATCGAGCACCTCGGAACCCCAAGAGTTCGAACCAAGGCCGAGCAGCTGGTCGTTGATATTGACCGTAACCGTGTCGCCCTTGACAAGGTCGTAGACGTGCTTGGCGTTATCGATGGCCTCGCAGCTATAGGGCCATGCCGAGAACGAGAACGGGTTGGAAGCGGCGTCGCTCGGACGCGTCACGACCAGACCGTCACCGTGGCTAGAGCGCAGGGCGACCCAACGGGTGCCCTCGCGGTTAGCGCAATCCTGAGGCATAACGTAGGGCGTGAACATGTCGTCGACCGTAGTGCGGTAATGACCGACCGGGTTGGCGCGCAGCGAGTCCGGATAGTTCTCGCCCGGGCCGTGGCCATACCACTCGACGGC
>USAY01000103.1 GCA_900552755.1 uncultured Collinsella sp. | reverse complement strand
AGCACAGGTTACATGGAGCATGGTTACGGGTATCGATTACGATGCCGATGCAGCGCTGTTTACGGTGCATCACGATTTGGGCGATACGTCGGCCTCGAGCGTTATCGCTTGCATGGGTGCCACGCCGCGATCTGCTGGTTTTGTTGGCGAGGATGCGTATCGCGGTCGCGGCGTTTCGTATTGCGCGACGTGCGACGGCATGTTCTTTCGCGGCAAGCAGGTTTTTGTCATCGGCGGCGGCAATGCTGCCTGCGAGGAAGCTCTGTTCTTGTCAGAAATCGCCAGCAGCGTGACCATCGTTTTGCGCCGCGATCAGTTCCGTGCCCCCGATGGTGTGGTTCAAAAAGTTCTTGCAAAAGATAATATTTCAGTTAGGTACCAAACTAGTATTGTCGAGCTCTCGGGCGAAGCCATGCCAACGACGATTACCTTTAAGGACAATGCATCCGGGGAAACTCACACCGAGTCATTTGTCCCTGGCTCGTTTGGTATCTTTGTCTTTACCGGAACGCAGCCCCATTCCGAGCTCGTTGAGCATCTAGTCGATCTGGCGCCGGACGGCGGTATTGTTACTGATGATTCCATGGCGACCCGCACGCCAGGTCTATTTGCCGCTGGCGACATCCGTTCCAAGCGTTTACGCCAGGTTGTGACTGCCGTTTCTGATGGAGCCATAGCGGCAACGAGCGTATACGCGTTTCTCCGTGGATAAGTACGATAATATATCTTATGTAAGGTTGCTATCTTTAAACAAAGTGGTTGGACGGTGCGTCAATGTGCTGTCCAACCACTTTTACTTAGCGGCAATGTGGTATGCAAAACTAGATTATCTAGAATACAATATAGTAAACGAACGGAGGCCTCTGATGAACCACGTCAAACATGTTATCCCGATGTCCGATACATCGGTCGGCATTAAGCCGGAGGATATTCAGCCGACGGTGCTGCCGGATGCATTTATTCAGTCCGATACGGTGCGTAAACTCAACGCGTTGAGCCTGCCGCGCTATGACCAGCTGCCTAACGTATCGCTCTATCGTGATCAGGTTATCGAATATGTTGCGCAGTGGATGGAGCCGCTTTCGATTTGTGTGGAGCAGCCCGTCATTACGCCATCGATGATCAATAACTACGTAAAGGTCGGCCTCGTTCCCGCTCCGGTTAAAAAGCAATATGGTCGCGAGCAGATTGCGCGTCTCATCTCCATTTGTATCTTTAAGCAGGTGCTGCCCATCGCAGCGGTTCAGGCACTCTTTAACATTCAGCGCCTGAGCTATGATGCACCGACCGCCTTTGATTATGTGATTGATCAGCTCGAGGCATCGATTCGCGCGGCTTTTTCCATTGAGCAGGTTCCTGTACCCGATACGGCTCATCAGGTCACACGCGAGTCGCTGCTCGTACGCAGCGCGGTATCGTCTTTTGTATCGAAGGCGTATCTAATGAGCTACCTAAAGTTCAACGGGTTTAATAGCTAGCCGACGTACAAGACGGGCGGGACAAAGAGTCATCAGACACTTTGTCCCGCCCGTGTTTTTGTTTAGTTGGATTTTATCGGCCCGAAGCAACGACCATGCCGTAGCCGATAATGAGCCCGTGCATCTCGGCATAGTATGAATCCAGTCCGTTGCAGGGCATGATGATGGTCTTGGAACCGGGCCAATGCTCCACAATGCGGCTGGCAAGTGCCTGGGCGCCCGCCTCATTTTCGACATGGTCGATTACGACCTCGCCGCCAGTAAAGCCTTCGGCCTCCATGGTGTCGACAATCTTGGTGAGCATCTTCTTTTCGCCGCGGGTGTGACCAACGAGTTCAATTTTGCCCGCTTCGCTCGCCGTGCCCAAAATGCGGATATTGAGCTTGTTAGCAATAACGCCGGCCGCCTTAGGGATACGTCCGGCCTTCGCAAGGTTTTCGTAATTGCACAAACTAAAGAGGATCTTGCTGTTCTGCTCCAAGCTATCGAAATAGGCGCAGGCGTCCTCAAAGGAGGCATCTGGGTTGCTTGCAAGATAGCGGTCGAACAGCAGGAAGATCAAATCCATTTTGCCACCTGCGGCTCGCGAGTTAACCAAATGAATCTGACGGTCCGGCTCCTCGGCAAGCACCATGTCACGTGCGGTGGCCGCGGCATTGTAGCTTCCCGAGACTCCCTCGGAGATGGGCATGCAAATCGTCTTGTCGGCAAGCCTAAAGAGTTCGGTCCACTCGCCTACGCTCGGACAGGCGCTCGAAGAAGCGCTCGACTCCGCCTGCACGGCGCAATTGAGTTCGTGAACATCGAGCGTGAGGTCATCGACGAACTCGCGCTCCCCCACTCGAATTTTGAGGGGTGCAAATGCAAAGGTGGTATGGGGCGCGGTCGGTTGCCAATCGCGGAGGTTGCAGCTCGAATCGGAGATAAGTGCCCAGCTCATAGAGGGTCCTTTCTAGATGTTTCTCATTTATTATAGCCATCTTGCTTACCTTTGAAACGTGCATCTAGTATTGAAAACTAGCTCATTGGGGTCATGTATGGAGCACGGTCACAAATAAATGAACCTCGCAGCCCAAAGGCCACGAGGTTCACATTCGTTTGCTATACAGAGTGACTTAGTAGCGCACGAAAATGTAGTTGTTGTTCATGCCGGCTGCGACGGAGCTGATGATGACGCCCGTCTTGTAGTCGGAAGCATGGATCATCTGACCATTACCGATATAGATGCCAGTATGGTAGGAGTTAACCACGACATCGCCCGGTTGCGGGTCGGACACGCGGGTCCAACCCATGAAGGTGCCGGTGGTGCCCAGACGGCAGTAGCGGCCCGTGAGACAGTAGCTTACAAAACCGGAGCAGTCAAAGCTGTCCGGTCCAATGCCGCCCCAGGAATAAGCGCAACCCAGCTTGCTGTAGGCACGCGAAACAACGGAGCCGCCGTCAACAGACTGGTTCGGTGCGGAAGGCGTCGGAGCCGGAGCCGGAGCCGGGGCGGGCTGCGGCGTAGGGGCCGGAGCGGGCGTAGGAGTGGGCGCGGGCGTATTGCCGCCATCGTTGGTGTTCTCAGTCGTACCGGCGGTGTCGTTGCTCACCGTAGCCTTCTCGGCGGTGCTGGCGTTAATGCCGGCCTGAAGTGCTGCGTTGGCTTCAGCCTCGGCGGCAAGCTCGGCCTGCAGCTGGGAGTCCAGGGAGCTCACGACACTCTGGGCCTCAGCCTGCTGGGCGTTGAGCTCGTCGACCTTCTTCTGCGTCGCGGCGACGTTCTTCTCCTGCTCGGCCTGCTTATCAGTGAGCTGCTGCTTAAGGTCCTTGACATCCTGAATGGTCTGGGCCTGCTTGTCGGAAACCTTGCCGTAATAGAACAGACGGTTGAGCATGTCGCCCAGATCGTCGACGCCCGTCAGAACCTGAAGGAGACTCAGACCGCCGGTCTTGTACTCACCGGCAACGTAGCTCGAAAGCTTTGCCTGGCCCTCGGCAATCTCTTGCTGCTTTTGCGTGATCTCGCCTGCAGTCTGATCAAGCTCCTGCGTCTGTGCGGAGAGTTCTTCATGAATTTGCTGGGTCTGCGTGCCGATCTGCTCGAGTTTGGTACGAGCGGCGGCAAGGTCGGATGCGGTATCGGCATAGGCCGGAGCCGCGAGGCCCAGGCCCAAAACACAAGCGAGGGTTGCCGTAGCAGCGCAGCGTGCCATGTTTTTGTGCGTATTTGCTGTGCGCATGGAGCTTCCTTTCCGGTATCTAAGGGTAGCGGCTAGTCCACCGTTACCAGGCTAAAGAGCTCGACGTCCTCGTTGGAAGGCGTGAGCTTCTTGCGCGGGTTAAGAAACGCAAGCTCGAGGATACAACCGTAACCCACAAGCTTTGCGCCCATATCTCGCACCAGTTTACCTGTTGCCTCGACGGTTCCGCCCGTCGCGACCAAGTCGTCCAGAATCAACACGGTATCTTTAGAGGTAATGGCATCGGCGTGGATCTCGATAGAGTCGGTGCCATATTCGAGCTCGTAGCTCTCGCTCACCGTCTTGCGAGGCAGCTTGCCCGGCTTGCGTGCGGGCACAAAGCCAGCGCCCAGGGCGACGGCCACGGGCACGCCGACCATAAAGCCGCGAGCCTCGGGACCCACGACCTTGGTGATGCCCATGCCGGCAAAATGCTCGGCCAGGGCATCTACCATGGCCTTTAGCGCTTCGGGATTACCAAAGAGCGGCGTGATGTCCTTAAAGACAACTCCGGGCTCGGGATAGTCGGGGATGTCGACGATGTGAGATTCGAAGTCGTACATGGCATGACCTTTCAATGGACTACCGAAATTACGGCAGTTGTTATTTGCCCGCGGTGGCGGTGCCGGATTGTGAAGGTGCGACGACCTTGAGCGGCTTTACGAGAGAATCCTCGTTCGAAGCCGGCGCGGTAGTTTCTTCGTTTTTGGCCTTGGTGGACTCGGAGCGAGCAATTTCCTCATCGAGCGCATCGATGTCGGCGTCCTCGACCACGGCGTTGAGCGATTCAAAAACGCGGTTCTTGAGTAGCGCAGTGTGCACGCCCTCGGTCAGGTCGTGAAGCTTCTTAAACGCACGCTCGAGCTTGGCGTCGCGCTCGTCATCGGAAGTATCCATACCGAGCATGCTCACGAGAACCTGCTCGAACATCGAAGACTCACGGTTGGCCGACGACACGTACTGACGCAGGTTGCGCGGCTCGATATGGAAACGCGACAGCTCGGAGCAGTAACGGATGATCGGAAAATCGCGGCCATCGACGAGCTCGCGGTTCTGCGGGCTCTTGACGATTCGAATCAGGTCGTTCTCGGCAAGCGAGCGGATAAACGAAATCTCAACGCCCAGCATATCGGGAATGGTCTCGATGGGATGAAGCTTTTGTTTGGTCTCCTTGGGCTCCGTCTTGAGTGGAACATCGGACAACAAGCCCACCTCGTAGGCGAGCGTGGACAGGTCCGTGGCGTTCTCCAAGCGCTGTTTAATCACGTTGAGCGGCATATAGCGGGTCTTCTGCAGGTGCAGAATAACCTCCAGGCGATCAACGTCCTCCTTGGAGTACTGACGGTAACCCTTAGGCGTTCGATGAGGGGTAATGAGCCCCTCATCTTCTAGAAATCTGATTTTTGAGTTCGAAAGATCGGGGTATGCGCCTCGAAGTAGGTTGACGACTTGGCCGATACTCAGATAGTTGCGTTCGGCCATGCCCTACTCACCGGTTTCGATGCGCTCCGGCGTGCTCTCGTGGTAGATGAGCGTAAACGTACCGATCTGAACGGAAGAACCGTCGTGCAGCGGGGCTGCGTTAACGATGGCGCCGTCGACCCACGTGCCATTGAGCGAGCCAAGGTCCTCGATGCGGGCACCCAGGCCCTCGCGAATAATGCGCGCGTGGCTGCGCGACACCGTCATATCGTTGAGGAAGATGCCGTTTGCCGGGTCGCGGCCGATGGTGGTCACGTCGTCCTCGAGCTCAAAGGCGGCACCGGTCTGCGGACCCTTGACGATGGACAGAACGGGTGCGGTGATGCGCACGTTGGCCATGAGGTCGGGAACGGTGACGTCGCTTGAAGGCACGCGGAATACGCAGGTAGCGTCAGCAGTCTTATCATTCTGAGGCATATTGTTAACCATGTTGTCCATGACAACCCCTAACTTATCGCGGACGTGCCGCAAATAATGAACCGTACGTAATCATACCCCAACGAATCAGTCTTCGATTTCAGGGTTCAGAAAGTCGATGTCCTCGTCCTCGGGATGCGCGAGAGCCTGTTTAATGGCCACTCCGCCCTTAATGGAGTAGATGACAGCCGTGAGCATGGAGAAGATCACGCCGCCGTACACAAAGAAGATGCCGAGGGGCACCGAGCTTCCGTTGAGGCCCGGGAAGGCCTTAAGGGTTGAAGGTAAAAGATGCAGGCCGTCAATAACGGGGAAACCGAGCAGCATGAGCGAGAAGCCGGTCATGAGCAGCGCAGTGGCAATCTTTCCGGGAAAGACGACATCGATGGGTCGACGGTGATAATGACGAACGATAAGCGTGCCGATGCCCAGATAGATGTCGCGGCCAATAATGAGCACGCAGACCCAGATGGGCAGCTCTCCGCGAACCACCAGTCCAAGTACTCCGGTGAACAGCAGCGCACGGTCGCAAATGGGATCCATGACCTTGCCGAGCCACGAGACCGTCTTAGTCATGCGGGCGATCTGGCCGTCCATCCAGTCGGTGGAGGCGGCAACGGCGTAGATTGCGATGGCGATGACGCGGTTGTTATCCGTCACAAACAGGTACAGAAATACCAGGGTGAGGATCAGGCGCGTAAAGGTGATGAAATTGGAGATCGTAAAGATCTTATTCGACGGGTAATCGGAAGTGCCGATAAGCTCCTTTTTGATCTTCTTTTTGATGCCCACAGGACTCCCCCGCTGGTTAACGACAAAACTTTCGATACTATACCCGTTCCGACGATGTCTATCCAGCGCAGCCATAGAGAGTCCAGACATGTGGAGGGCGCCTCTGGGCTGCGCTGGATTCTGCATTTGTGTACATCAGCCTCCAAAAGCGATATTTTTCGGCTTCTTTGGTGGCTGGTTTACACGTTTTGATTCGGTGATTACATCGATCGGGAAAGTTGTTGCTTTAAGCAAATGCGTGCGGGTCGAGATTGGCTGGCACCAAAAGAGCCCAACGGCCGTTACGGCTTCGTTAGAAACGCGCCCCACCATGGAT
>USAY01000102.1 GCA_900552755.1 uncultured Collinsella sp. | reverse complement strand
CCGCAGCCATTAAGACGGCCATTCTGGGCCATCGAAAGCTGCGCGTGAACAGCCAACCGCTTGAGCGTTTGCTCTATGCAGCCGACAAAGCGTCGCGCGCCTGCTTTGCATGCCCCGCGCGCAATGCTTGCAACTGGAGCGATGATAAAAAGAACCTGTCGATTCGCGTGTAGTTAGTTTGCGCGGTCGGGGTTCTAAACGAAGGAGACGATCGCGATGAATAACAAAAAACTGCCCGAGAATGCAACCAAGACTGAAGGTGCCGAGCTCGCACGCCGTGGAAGGGGCGAAATATCCACCGCAACGGCGGTGCCCCATGTGAGCTATGACGATCTGCGCCATGCCGACCGCATTACTATCGACGGTCTCGAGGTCTTTGCCAACCACGGCGTGTATCCCGAAGAGAACGCGCTGGGCCAGAAGTTCATCGTGTCCCTGGTGCTCTATGCCGACCTGCGTGCAGCGGGGGAGCACGATAACCTGGACACCTCGATTGACTATGGCTCGGTGTGCCACGATGTCGATGGCTATCTGCGCGAGCATACGTTTAAGCTTATCGAGGCGGCAGCCGAGGGTGTGGCCCAGATGCTGCTGCGTCGTTACCCCTTGCTGCTTGGCGTGCGTGTTAAGCTCGATAAGCCTTGGGCGCCCGTCGGTCTTCCCCTGGCAAGCTGCGGCGTCGAGATCGAGCGCGTGCGCTAACCGGTTCTAATACGTCTCTATGGGTGGCTGCTTGAGCCGCTGCGACAGCGCTCTATTGTTGGGGCAGTACCTGTCGAGCAGGGCGTGAAACCGCTGATTGTGGCTTGGCTCGAGCAGGTGGACGAGCTCGTGGGCGACAACCATGTCGAGACACTCGATGGGATAAGCGGCAAGTTCGCGTGCGATGCGAATGGCTCCGGTCTTGGGCGTGCATGATCCCCAGCGCGTTTTCATGCTGCGCACGGAGACGCGGGAAACGGCGACACTCATTGTGATTTCGTATGCGTGCACGATGTCGCGTAGCGCTGCGGTGACCTCGGTCGTATAAAGCCGGCTGATGTGGGCTTGGAGCTCGTCGGACGTTAGGCCGTCGAGGATTGCGCGCCGCTTGGCCTGTGGGCCTTCGTCCGTTTCGTCGGTACCCATAAAACTTGCGAAGGTGGCCTGCTTGGGTCGCGGTGCGGGTGATGCAAAGTTGTGATCGAGCGCATCCTGTACCGTGATGGGCTTGCCCCAAAGTGCAATGATGGATGAGGGACTGAGCGGCTCTCGCGCCGCCGCCTGACGTTGCTCGCGCTGGGCAAGTCGGCTGATAATCCAGGCGCTGTTGCGCTTCACAAATGCCTCGATGCGCTCGCGGCTGGCGCCGAGCGGTGCGCTGGCGTGGACCTCACCGCTTGATGTGACGCGTAGGTTGAAGTTTTTGACGCGCTTTTTGGTAACGACGACGGAGATGGGCGTCCCATCCGGTCGGGATACGGAAATCGTAAACTGCTGCGTCAAAAGCGGTCCTTCAGATTGGGGACGGGCCGGCATGTCGACCGTTCGGCATGCCGGCCCGCTCAAGGGATGTGAAATTAATAACGCTCGAAGAAGGCAAGGGCATTATCGCTGCAGAGCTTCTGCATCACGGTCTTGCCAAAATGCTTGGAAAGCATGTTCTGGAACTCGGGCATCTTGCTGGCATCGGAGAGGAAGTCGGGTACTGTGGCACCGTCCCAGTCGCCGCCGAGTGCGATGACGTCCTCGCCGCCCAGGTCGAGCCAATGTTCGATATGGGCTGCCAGCTGGTCGAAGGTGACATCTGCGGCGGTCTCTTTGGTCGCTTCGTTAGAGAGAAACTCGCTGCAGTAGTTGAGGCCGACGATACCGCCCATATCGCGAATGGTGCGGAACTGGTCGTCGGTGAGATTGCGCTTGACGCCGCAAACCGCACGGGAGTTGGAGTGACTGGCGACGAAGGGGCGCGTGGCGTGGGCGACAACCTCGTCAAAGCACTCATCGTTGAGGTGGGAGACGTCGAGTACCATGCCGGCGTGCTCCATCTGCGTAAGTGCCTCGATGCCGGCGGCGGTGAGGCCGGCGTGGGTATCGTGCCCGCTCGCGAGCGGTCCCTGCGCGTTCCAGCTGAGTGATGACATGAGTACGCCCAGGCTCTTGAGTACCTCGATCAGCGCGGGGTCCTCGGCAAAGAACGTGGCGTTTTCGATGGTGTGGATGCAGGCGACCTTGCCGTCTTTGAGCGCAGGGCGAATGTCAGCGGCGCTGCGTACGTTGACCATGCGGTCGTGGTTGAGCATTGCCTGGCCGCTCATGTGCGCCATGATTTGCGCCTGGAAGCGCGCGGCGTGGGCGGTGGGAATCTCGTCGGGGACAAACGTGGCGAAGCACTGTGCCCACGGCGTGTTGCCGATCTTTGCGAGCGAGATGGCGCAGGCGTTGCCCTCGATGAGGTCGAAATCTTGCGGATGCGTTTCGTCGCCGGGGAAATAACCGTCGGTGCCGGCGGTAAAGCGCAGGTCGAGATCGAGCGTGGCCCAGCCGATTCGGTCGGCGGTGTCGCAGTGTAGGTCAAATACGGGATATGCCATGGTTCCTCCGGTTGCAGCGTTTCTTTGCAAACTGTCATTGAATTGTATGACTAGGGTATAGTTAGCGCCATATGTTCACGGCGGCCTGCGTTGTGCGCCGCCCTTATCACGGAGGTTACCATGTCCAACCAGGGCAAGAAGGTCAAGACCCATTATCGCGGCACGCTCGACGACGGCACGCAGTTCGATAGCTCCTACGATCGCGGCGAGCCGCTGGAGTTCACCTGCGGTGCCGGTCAGATGATCAAGGGCTTCGACGCCGCTGTTGTCGACATGCAGGTGGGCGAGAAGAAGACCGTGCACATTCCTGCTGCCGATGCCTACGGCGAGCACAATCCCGAGATGGTTCTGACCTTCCCGGCCGAGCAGGTTCCCAACATCGAGCAGATCGAGAAGGGCATGAAGCTCTTCCTGTCCACGCCGAGCGGTATGCCCGTCCCCGCCGTCGTCATTGACGTGACGCCCGAGGCCGTGACGCTCGACGCCAACCACGAGCTGGCCGGCAAGGACCTCAACTTTGATATCGAGCTCGTCGAGGTCGAGGGTTAGAGTATGCCTGAACGCTTGGTTTCGACGACATGTTTGGGAAATCTCAACGATCCGTCCTATGAACTCCTGCTTCGCCGGGAGCTGGGCGGTGTCTTTGAGGCCGATGAGCTACTGCTCGATTGGGACCAGGCCGATGTATGTGCGTTTGTGGGCGCGACGGAGCTGGGGCGCACGGTCGATGTTCGGCTGGATGCTGCCGACGGCGGTCGTCTTGCCGATGGCGACGTGCTCGCCATTGACCGTTCGGGCGTGGTGCCTGTGGCGGTTGTCGTGCGCCTGCGCAGCGCCGAGGTTTATTTGGTCGAAGTCGACCGCATGGATCCGATTGCGCTCGCGCATGCGTGCTGGGAGATCGGCAACATGCATGCGCCGCTCTTCCGGGGCGACTCGGACGAGCATGCCGTGCGCATGTATACGCCGGTGCAGCCTGTTTTGGGCCGCATGCTCCGGGGTGTCGAGGGTGTTCGGCTCTCGGTGGTCACACGTGAGCTCGATACCAGCCGGCGCTTTGCGTCGAGTGCGGCGGAGGTCGTCGTGAGCATGGCTCCCGACTTTACCATCGTAAAAAAGACGCGCGGCTAAGCGCGCGTATGCGCAAGACGGGCTTTGAGGGGCGACCAATCAAGGTCCGTCTTGCTGTTGATAGGAGGCTTTGGGGGAAGCGTATGGGTCTTGAGGGAATCAAGCTGATCGCCTGCGATTTGGATGGCACGTTGCTGCATCCGGGGGAGCGCGAGCCGCGTTCCGAGGCCTTTGAGCTTATCGATGAGCTGCATCGTCGCGGTATCGTGTTTATGCCGGCGAGCGGCCGTCAATATGCGAGCTTGCGCCACCTGTTTGCCCCGGTGGCCGATGAGCTCGCATATGTATGCGAAAACGGAGCCCTGGTGATGAGCGAGGGACGTGCTGTTGTCAAGCGTTCCATGGAGCGCAGCCTTGCTATGGATATCGCGAATGCCGTGGTTGCGTATCCCCATGCCGACGTGACCCTTTCGTGCGAGGGGCACCTCTACACCATGAGCGGCAATGATGCGTTCGTCGACCATTTGCGCTATGAGGTCCACTGCGATGTGGCGGTGGCCGACCGTCCCGAGGACATCGACGAGGACGTCATTAAGATTGCCTTCCAGACGCCCGAGGTTGATCAGCCGGCGGCGCTGGAGCATTTTGAGCGCCTCTTTAGCGACCGTGTCGACGTGATGACGTCGGGAACCGAATGGACGGACTTTATCGGTTTCGGTTCGGGCAAGGGCTCCGCGCTTGCCGATTACGGTCGTGCCCTGGGTATTTCGCCCGATGAGATGATGGCGTTTGGCGACAATGAGAACGATCGCGACATGCTCAACGTCGTGGGCCATCCCTATCTGATGGAGAGCTGTAACCCCTCTATGCGTGGCATCAACGACCGCGTCCGCTACGTGCGCACGGTCGAAGAAGAGCTGCGTCGTCTACTTGCTGAGTAGACATTTGGAACATGTCTAGAAATCTACTTTTTGCTGCAAAGTGCGGAAAGGTGGATTTTAAGGCATGTTCCAAACATCTACCGGCAGTCGGGGCAGAGACCCTCGAAGATGGTGTAGTGCGACGTGACGTGCCAGCCGATTTGCTCGGACGCTTTGGCGTCGAGCTGGGCATCGAAGGGGAGCGGTACGTCGATGACGCGGCTGCATGAGGTGCAGATGATATGCGCATGCGGCTCGATCGTGCGATCGAAGCGGCTGCCGCCCGGCGTCTTGATGGAGAGAATCTCGCCGGCATCTGCCAAGAGATTGAGGTTGCGGTAGACCGTGCCGCGGCTGATCTTGTCATCCTGTTCGCGCACGGCGTTGTAGATTTCGTCGGCGGTGGGATGGTTATAGCTTTGGCGCACGGCGTCAAGAACCAGCTTTCGCTGCTTGGTATTCCTTCTTTGCACCGCCATGCGCCTCGCCTCTTTTCTATCAACGGTCGTAGGTAAATGATACCGTATTTAGCACACAATACTAATAACGAGGCGTGAAACCGTCTTCATTGGTAAGTGGGGCTCGGGCCTGGGCGTCTACGAGGCGAAAACGCGTTCCCATGCGCTCGTAGGAGGCATGAAGCGCCTCGAGATGAGATAGGATATTTGCCGGAGCTCCCTGTATCTCCATCTCGACTGAGCCGTCTTCCATGTTACGCACCCAGCCGGTGAGCGCGCGTGCCTGCGCGAGGTTGGTGTTGGTAAAGCGAAAGCCAACGCCCTGGACTTGCCCCGCCCAGCGCAGGAAATAGCGCAGGGGAGTGTCTTGAGTGGCCCCGTCGCTTGCGAGCACAGTAAGCCTGCGGCGCAGCTCGAGCTCGACGTTTGATGGTTTTTGAGGCTCTCGGCTGCCGCCGGTGACGCTGGAGAAGAACGTATCGAAGAGGCCCATAGCTATGCCTGCTTGCCTGCGTCGGCCGGGAAGGTTATGCCGGCCTGCTGGCGCACGGCATCCATGATGCGCAGTGAGACGAGTGTGACATCGCGGTAGTGGCCAAGCTCGTGGCGTCCTGCCGGGGTCTCCCAAATCTCTTCCTTAACGTTATCGATGCCGCCGATGGCGGAGATAAAGTCTGTGAGTTCGTATTCCATAGTGTTGCTCGATTTGGGCAGGTCGAGCACGCGGCCGTTGTCGTCCTGTTCGCGCGGTGCCTCGGTCGCCGAGCCGCGTACGACATCGCCGCGATAGTCGATGCGGACGTTGCGGGGCGTGGACAGATGGTCGATCTGGATAGTGCCACGCTCGCCTTCGATCTGCGAGGGCAGCAGGTCATTCGTAATTTTGGAGTGCGCGAGCTCGACGGAGATACGGCCACTGCCGTAGCTGGCGAGAATGGAACCGCAGCCGTCGATGGGGCCATGGGTGAGCTCTTGCGTTGAGGGGTCGAGCAGTGTGGTCATGCTGGTGAGACCGGAGGGCATGCCGAAGATCTCGACCATGGGCTCGACGGTATAGACGCCGATGTCCATGAGGGAACCCGATGCCATATTGCAGTCGAAGATATTGGTGGCGCGTCCCGCGAGAATCTCGTTGTAGCGCGAGGAATATTTGCCAAAGCGCAATGAGGCGCGGCGGATGGGGGCGATCTCACCCAGGGCGTCCTCGATGGCGTGGAAGGCGGGATCGTGGAGGGGACGCATGGCCTCGAGGGCCACGACACCTGCTGCCTCGGCAGCGCGGAAGACTTCCAGTGCCTGCGCCTCGGTGGCGCAGAAGGGCTTCTCGACGATGACGTGCTTGCCACCGGCGATGCAGGCAAGGGCCTGCTCGTAGTGGAGCGCATTGGGGCTGCCGATGTAAACGGCGTCGACGTCGTCGGCAGACGCAAGCTCGTCAAGTGCGGTGAAGTTGCGCTCGCCGCCGTGCTTAGCGGTGAAGGTGGCGCCGCGATCCGCATCGCGCGAGAGCGTGCCCACAAACGCGGCTTGGTCGTTGGCGTTGACGACCTGGATAAAGTCGTCGGTAATCATGGATGTGCCGATGGTCGCTATACGCAGCATGTATCCCCCTCGTGCCGTTCGGTTTACAGGATGAGTGTAGCGCGAGGGGGCAGGAAATGGCGTGCGAAAACGCCGTTACAGGTCGCTCTCGTTAAAGCCGGTGTCGATATCGAG
>USAY01000101.1 GCA_900552755.1 uncultured Collinsella sp. | reverse complement strand
GTGCCGTGGTCAACGCCGCCCGCGAGCGCGGGCTCGAGCACCGCGAGCGCCATGCCGCCGTCGAGTACATCGTGGCGCACGGCATCGCTTCGTCCATTGAAGGGCGTCGCGCCATCATCGGTTCCGCGCACTTTGTATTTGAGGATGAGAGCGCGCAGCTCGAGTCCGACATTAAGGAGCAAATCGAGTCCCAGATGCAGGGTCTGTCGCCGCTGTATCTGGCGGTCGACGGCAAAGTCGTCGGCGTGCTCGGTATCGAGGATCCGCTTAAGCCCGGAGTGCGCGAGGCCATCGCCGATTTGCATGCGCTGGGCGTCAAGCATGTCGTTATGCTCACGGGCGACTCCGAGCGCACGGCCGAGCGCATTGCGCGAGAGGCAGGGGTCGACGAGTTTAAGGCCGAGCTGCTGCCCGAGGATAAGTACGCCTACGTGGAGCAAATCAAGCGCGAGGGCCGTCACGTCGCCATGGTAGGCGACGGCGTCAACGATTCGCCGGCGCTCGGTTTAGCCGACGTGGGCCTGGCGATGGGTGGCGGAAGCGATATCGCTAAGGAAGTCGCTGACATCATCCTGACCGATACGGACCTTGCCGCGATCGTGCGCCTGCGCCGTATGAGCCAGGGTCTCATCGACCGTCTGACGAGCTCCTACTCTAAGGTGATGCTCACCAACTCGGCTCTGCTGGTGCTAGGCATTACCGGCGCGATTACCCCACAGGCGTC
The DNA here is from genome assembly GCA_900552755.1 of uncultured Collinsella sp. Classification (GTDB taxonomy): domain Bacteria; phylum Actinomycetota; class Coriobacteriia; order Coriobacteriales; family Coriobacteriaceae; genus Collinsella. The sequence continues at coordinate 6,091 of USAY01000101.1, read as the reverse complement.
GTCGCTGCTGCACAACGGCTCAACGATCGCCTATAGTCTCAACAACGCGAAGGCTTACCTGCGCTAGCGGGCGTGTTTGCCCGCGTTATCTGGCCTGCGCCCGGACGGCACCGCTGCCGCCTGGGCGCAGGCCTTTTGCGTTTGACCGTTTGCTAGCTTCTCTATATAGTAGTGCTAGCGAGGCTAGCAAGTGAAGGGAGCGTGATCGACGTGGGTGCTGTTAGCGGCATGGCGCAAGTGAATGTTCGCGTGGATCGCCAGGTCAAGGACCGTGCCGAGGAGGCGTTGCGGCTCTCGGGCGGGTCGCTGCCCGAGCTCATCAAAAAGGTTGTGGCCAAGGTCGCGCAGGGCGGTGGCCAGTGCGAGGAAGTGCTCGCTGCCGTCGACGATCGGCGGCAAGCCATCGCGCCCGAGTCCCCGTTTGCCGCGTCGTGGGCGACCGCGGATCAGCTCTATGCGAACTTGGGTATCGCTGCGTCGCCCGGGTCCGCTGACCGCGATTGGGATACGGTCTATGCGGAGGCCATGGACGAACGCTATCGCCAAAAGGGGATGATCCTGTGAACGGGGAACCTCTCAAGATCATGGTAGATGCCAACGTGTGGGTCGATTCGTTTTGCGTCGATCATGTTGAGTCGCTTGCCGCGCGGGCTTTTATCGGACAGGCTGCGGAGTCGGGTGCGTCGCTGTTCTTTCCCGTGCACATCGCCAAGGACGTGCTGTACGTTGTTCAGCACGAATTAAAGCGCAGTGTTCTTGCCAACGGGGGAGCGCTCGACGAGGCGTCTGCCCGTGCAATTGGCGATACGGCGTTGGCATTTGTTCGGAACATGGCCGAAAACGCCACGGCCGTGGGTGCAGATGCGTCGGACCTTTGGCTGGCCGACAAATACTTAGCGCTCCATCGCGATTACGAGGACAACTTGGTGCTCGCCGCGTGCAAGCGCGCACAGGTCGATTACTTGGTGACCAATGATCGCAAGCTGCTTGAACATGCCAATCTTGCAGCAAAGACCCCGCGCCAAATGATGCCGATTCTTGCTCTGGCCGAACGTAGTGGGCAGGTATCCCGCTAGCGTTTGGCTGCCTGCGTGGTCTTCGGAGCGCCGACGTTCCGAAGGCCACGCATCCTCTAATTACAGAAGCGCAGCCTTGATGGCGGGGACCTCGGCGAGCTTCTCCGCTGCCTTCTCGTCGGAGTCATTCAGTGCGGCTAAGCTGCGGTAGACCCACTCGTTGACCTGGGTGTTCTTGACGCCTGCGGTCTGCATAAGGGCGCCTGCCTCGCGGATTGCTGCGAACAGATCAGCTTTGGGACCCGCGAGTTCAACAAAGACATCGTGATGTGCAGCGACGCCGCGGTTCTCGCTTACGTGGTCGATAAAGCCCTCGACGGTCTCAAGCTGCTGGGCGAGAGCCGCATCATCGTCAGCGTCCAGCGCGACGAGTGCGTTCGATACCGTGAGGGCGGGATGTCCGCAGGGGGCAAAGCCCTCGATGTCATCCATAGCTTCGGTAATGGTTGAGCCCAGGCCAACAAGGGCATTGACGAGCTGCTGCTTGGTATCCATAACGGTCCTTTCGACTTGACTGTTTTGCCTGGCGCCAATATACGTGACGCGATCGGTAGCAAAAGTGCGAAGTGCAGCGCACATTGGGGTCTTCACAGCTCGTGCATAGAACAGCTGTCCGCTTTCAGAACGTGGTAAGATAACACTCCACAAGCGGGGCTCGCCCCGCATGTTCCTTGAAAAGTCGACGGCTGTTGGGTGCTTGCAGGCCCGATGCCATCCAGACTTTCCCGACATTCGGGGGCGACTGGTTTCGACACGATAGCTCTGAGAGAGGAAGCAAGCCGAGGTCTCCTCGCCTCGTTAAACAGGGGTACCGTCAAATTGAATTGACAACAACTCTTCTTTTGAGCCTATGGCTCTCGCTGCTTAGTTTATAGCGGCGCGTCAACCCGGTGATTTCCCCGACACCGGCGCGACGTCATTTTAGGGGAATGCTCCTGCGCACGTAATCGGTATGGCGCAGGCTAAGACCGAACCGGTTAGGACGCCGCGAGCGTGTCGCTGCGCGCAAAGCGTCCGAGACTAAACCAGCGACTGAGCTTGGAGATGCCAATCAGGGGGCTTTCGTGGACCGGAGTTCGATTCTCCGCGCCTCCACCAACTGTTCAGTAGGCGAACACATACGCGTGTTCGTCGTTAGGCGGGCGTTCGTATTGCTCGTCAGATAGAAAGAAGCCGCTCCATACGGGGCGGCTTCTTTGCGTTCTAGGCCTGCGGCATGATCTCCTGCTCGCCGTCCTCGTCGAGGTACGGCATGAGGAACACGCCGCCCTGCTCGGTGGTAAGCAGCAGGTACTCGCGGTTGTGCTCGTCGCACACGATTTCCTGGCCGATGCTCTCGGGCAGGTCGTATATGGGGCCGTCCGTGCGGGCTTGCCTCACGGTCACGTCTTGCGCTCCCATGGCCTGCGACGCGCAGCTGGCGGCGGCCAGGACGATGAACAGCAGGACGACCGCCGCGAGGATGGGGCCGCACCCGCCGTTGCGCTCCTCGTCTGCGGGGCTCGGGTACGGCATGGCCTATCCCACCTTCACCAGATAGTCGTCGGCCTCTGGCTTGCCCGTGGCCTTGCCCACGGCGATGTAGCGCGTTGCGCCGCTGTAGCCCGTGTATCGGCCCCACACGTAGCCGTCGGCGATCTTGTACCAGTTATCCAGCGTCACGGTCTCGCCGCTGGAATAGTGCGCCACCTCGGTGCCGCCCAGGCCGGGGGCGTCGCGCACGCGCAGGTAGTCCACAGTGCAGCGGTAGGTGCCGCCGAAGTTCTCGGTCGTTTCCTGCTGCGCAGGCTGCGGCTGCGGGACGGCTGCGGGGGCGCTTCCAGCAGTGATGCCGAAGCATTCCAGGTAGATGCGCGCCAGCTCGTCCAGGTTGCCGTTGAACTTCTCGCGGTCGCCGTCGTTGTCGATGAAGCCGTTCTCGCACAGGCGGTAGTTGATGCCGCGCGCGGCGGCTCGGTTCGGGTTCGTGAGGTCGGAACGGCGCACCAGCTTCTCGGAGCGCCCGGGCATGAACGCCGCCAGCTTGTCGGCCAGCGCATTGTCGTACTCGTCAGGCTCAAAGCCCTCCTTGATGATGACGTGCGCGCCGTGGGCCGTGGCGATGCCGCTGGCGTCCATGTGCAGCTCCACCACTGGCGCGTCGGTGCTCAGGCGGTTAAGCCCGCCGTCGGCGTACCAGTTGCGGGACGTATCGCCCAGCTCGACCTCGGAACCGCCCAGTTCCTTGATTCGCTGGCCCAGGGCGCGAACGCGCTCGGCCTCGGTGCAGCCGCCTGCGCAGCAGCCGGGGTCGCCAGCGCCGTGGCCGCAGATGATGAACAGTTTAGCCATTGCCTACTCCTTCCCGCCTACGGTCACGCCCAGCAGGGCGTCGAGCCACTTGGATGTGATGCCTACCGACTTGAACAGCGTGTAGGCCGCCTGCACGCCGCCTACCACGGCGAAGGCGCACGTGACCCATGCGCCCGGGTCTGCGGGCACGCCGCCCACGAAGCCGGTCACGACGCCCGCCAGGAGCGAGCAGCCCAGCGCCAGGATGCGCGCGGCCTTGCCGGTCATGGCCTCGGTCTTGATCAGCTGCACCGCGAACGGCACGGCGAAAGACAGCACGATGGCTGCGATTGCTTGCATTTCTGTCATTTCGGATTCCTTTCTATCGAGCCGATTCCTTGTAGAGCAGGTCAACGCGGTCGGCGATGTGGTCGACCTTCGCCGCCATGCCCTGGCTGCGCGCCTGGCTGTTTGCCAGGTCGGCGTGCAGCACCTCGTTGGAGGTCACGACGGACTCCATGAGCGCCTTCATAGCCTCCATCAGCGCGTTGCTGCGCTCCATCTGCGCGGCGATGCGGCCCTCCATCTGGCTGCGCTCGCGGTCGCGCTGCGCCCGCTCGTTCACCTCGTCCTGCTTTCGCTCCTCGCGCTTGAGGTCGATGTTCGCCTTGCGCTCGTTCTGGGCCTTGAACTCTTCGAGGAACTGCTTGCCGAAGTACAGGACCACTAGGACGAGCAGCGCGCCGAAAAGCGACCCGGGGCCGTACGGCGCGAAGATTTCCAGCACGTCGGTCATTCGTTTTCTCACCTCCTCGAATCGCTGCCGCGATTGTCCGCGAGGTGTCGCCGGGCAAAAGAAAAGCGCCCCCGAAGGGGCGCTCGCTACTCCTGCGGCGCTTCCGGCTGGTCGGGCTCCATGGCTTCCAGCTCGTTGATGCGGTCGCGCCACGTCTGGCGCTGCGAGATGATCTCGGCCACCTCCTTGGCAGCTGCGGCGATGGCCGAGAGCAGGTCGGTGATGGACGATGCGGAGAAGATGCGCTCCACCGCCTTCATGACCTTGTAGTCGCTCTGCTCAAGCTGCTGTTTGTAGCCGTTGATCTCCCCGGCGATTTCCTGTTCCGTCATGGGTCGCTCCTTCCGTTGCTAGGGTAGGGGCATGTTCCCATCCGTGTCGCCTCCAGGTTTGGATTGCATTGAGCAACCCCCCCCCGCGGGATTTCCGAACAGGCTGCGGTAGAGCGCGTCCATGGCCCGCACGCTGCGGTGCGCGTCCAGCCGCTTCATGCCTCCGCGCCAGCTCTGGTAGCTCTGCTCCACCTGCTCGGGGGTCATGATGCCATCGGCGACCATGCGGGCCATCTTCTTGAGCTTGCGGCGCTCCCGCGTTATGGAGTCTCGGCACGGCTTCACGACTATGCGGCCCGTCTCCGTGTAGAAGATGCGCTTCTTCAGCCACGTGAACCCGCGCGTGAGCTTCACCACGCGCGTCTTGCGCGGGTTCAGCTCGATGCCCAGCTCGGCGCATTTGCCCTCTATCAGCAGCAGGCACACCTGCAAGTAGTCCTTGGACTCGTGTATCAGGTAGAAGTCGTCCATGTAGCGCCCGTAAGACTCGGGGCGCAGCATCTCGGTCACATAGTGGTCGATGCGGTTGGGGTGGGCCACGGCGCATATCTGGTTCGGCTCGCTGCCCAGACCCAGGCCCACCTCGCCCTGTGCGTCTATCAGGCGGTGCTCGAGGGCGACCACGCGCGGATCGAGCAGTGCGTCGGCCACCTGCCGCTTGACGGGTTCGTGGGCTATGCGGGCGAAGTAATCTGAGAAGTCGCCCAAAAGGATGTATCCCTCGCGCCTGTGCCGCCGCCAGTGGTCGGCCAGGTGGCGCTTGAGCAGCTTCAGGGCGTAGTCGGTGCCGCGCCCCTTGATGTTGGCGGAGTTGGCCGTTATGAGTGTCGGGACTATCGCGGGTACGAGGGCGTTCTGAGAAAGCGACTTCTGAATCACTCGCTCTGGGAAGTGCACGGCGCTGATGTGGCGCAGCTTGCCGCGCTCCCACAGGTCGAAGCGGATGAAGCCCCGGCATATGTCGCGGCCCTCCAGAAGGTCATTCCTCGATTTGACCGCGTTTCGCAGATAGTCCTTCATATAACGCTGCGTGGAGGACTTCCACATCACGCCGCCCGCCGCCTGCTTGGAGGCCTTGCAAAGGCTGTTGAGGTCGGCCACGGCCTCAAGGGTGCACGGCTTCACGCGCTCGGCCTTGGCCTTGGCGTGCCTCTCCTCGCGGCGCTTGCGGCGCGCGGCCCTTCTTTCCTCGGAGTTCATCGAAGGCACCCCGCACGGCTCTCAGTGTGGCTCTGGCAGCCGCTTGAGGTATGGCCATGAAACGCGGCGAAGCCACGGAGCGCCGCGCCATGCAAGCAGCGTCCGGCCACCCTCGCGGGGTGCGTATTTACGGGCGCATGCCCGACGGTCGCGCCTTCCTTCCTCTTCGCGCTCTGCTTTCGGCCCTGGGGCCTACTCGGTCTGGCAGTAAGGGAATCCGGGGCGGGGGCGAACCCAGACGTTCGTCGCGGAGTTGTAGTTGGCATTGCCGTTGTTGTTGACGTAGCACACGTTGGACGACGAGCCACCCATGACGGAACGCAGCCACCAGTTGTACCGATATACAAGGCGGGACCGCCGTCCATTATAGCGAACGCAGGCGCTCTAGCTCGGCCTCGGCCTCGGCTATGCGCTCC
>USAY01000100.1 GCA_900552755.1 uncultured Collinsella sp. | reverse complement strand
AGGAAAGCACTTAATGTGCTTTCCGTCTTGCGCAGGACTGTAGAGCAGGAAACTTCATATGCGGCCCTCCCGGGCGCAAGCAAAAGGGCGACCCCTGTCCGGGGTCGCCCTTGTTGAGCTGTTTATGTGTAGCTGTTACTCGGCGTCGTGGTGACGGCGGGGCTTGCGGCCTCCGTTGTCGCCGGGACGGCGCGGGCGATCACTGCGCTCGGAGCGCTCGCGACGCGGACGCTCACGGCGCTGGAAGTGCTCGCCGTCGCCTTCGGAGGCACCCTCGGCACGAGCAGGGGCCTCAGGCTTGTCCACACGATCGAGCGAGATCTTGCCGCGATCGTCGACCTCGATGACGACGACCTTGACCTCGTCGCCGACGTTGAGAACGTCCTCGACCTTCTCCACGCGGCCCTTGGCAACGCGGGAGATGTGCAGCAGGCCATCCTTACCGGGCAGCAGGTTCACAAAGGCGCCGAAGGGCTGGATGGAGACCACGCGACCCGTGTACTCCTCGCCCGGCTCGGGAACCTTGATGATGAGCTTGATGCGCTCGACGGCCTGGTCCACGGACTCGCCGGTGCCGCCGACAAAGACGGTGCCGTCCTCCTGGATGTCGACCGAAGCGCCGGTCTCGTCCTGAATACCGCGGATGACCTTACCGCCGGAACCGATGACGTCGCGGATCTTGTCGGTCGGGACCTGGATGGAGACGATGCGCGGAGCGGTGCTGCGCGTGGTGTGGCGCGGCTCGGGGATCACATCGAGCATCTTCTGCAGGATGAAGGCGCGACCCTCCTTGGCCTGCTGCAGGGCGCGGGCCAGGATGTCAAAGGTGAGGCCGGTGGCCTTGTTGTCCATCTGCAGGGCGGTGATGCCCTCGGTGGTGCCGGTGACCTTAAAGTCCATGTCGCCCAGGAAGTCCTCGAGACCCTGGATGTCGGACAGGACCACGGTCTTGCCCTCCTCCTGGATCAGGCCCATGGCGATACCGGAGACCGGGCGCTTAATGGGCACGCCGCCGTCCATAAGGGCGAGCGTGGAGCCGCAGGTCGAAGCCATCGAAGAGGAGCCGTTGGACTCCATGACCTCGGAGACGACGCGGATGGCGTAGGGGAACTCGTTCTCGTCGGGAAGCACCGGAAGCAGAGCGCGCTCGGCCAGATTGCCATGGCCGATCTCGCGGCGCTTGGGGCTGCCCATGCGGCCGGTCTCGCCGGTGCAGAAAGGCGGGAAGTTGTAGTGGTGCATGTAGCGCTTGCCCTCGGTGGGCTCGATGGTATCCAGACGCTGGCCCTCGTTGAGCATGCCGAGCGAAAGAACCGAGAGCACCTGGGTCTGGCCACGCTGGAACAAACCGGAGCCGTGAACGAGCGGCAGGTAGTTGTCCTTCACCATGATGGGACGGATCTCGTCGGCGGCACGACCGTCGACGCGCTCACCGGTCTCGACGACCATGGTGCGCATGGCCTTCTTCTCGAGCTTCTTGAGCGCCACGGGGATCTCGCGCTCCCAAGCGGCCTGCTCCTCCTCGGTGAACTCGGCACGGATGGACTCCTTCAGAGCCTCAACCTTGCCGATACGGGAGAGCTTGTCGGCGTCACGAAGGGCGGCTGCCATCTCGTCGTAGTGGGCGAAGATGCGCTCCTGGACCTCCTCGACGGGCTGGTCGAGCGGGTACTCCTTCTTGACGATGGGGCCGTTGACCTGCTCCCACTCGGCGACGAACTCGTCCTGAGCCTGGCAGAAAGCGGCAAGGGCCTCCTGGCCAAACTTCATGGCGGCGAGCATGTCGTCCTCGGAGATCTCCTCGGCGCCGGCCTCGACCATCGAGATGAAGTCGGCGGATCCGCCCAGCTCCAGGTCCAGATCGGAGTTCTCGCGCTCCTCGTAGGTGGGGTTGACGATAAACTCGCCGGTCTCCACGTTGCGGCCGATGCGCACGCAGGCAAGCGGGCCCTCGAAGGGCACGCCGCCGAGCGTCATGGCCAGGGAAGCACCCATGACGTTGATGACGTCAAAGGGGTTGACTTGGTCGGCGACAAGCGAGGTGGCGACGATGTGCACCTCGTTGCGGAAACCGTCCGGGAAGCTCGGGCGAATCGGACGGTCGATCATGCGCGCGGTGAGCGTGGCCTTCTCGCTGGGACGGCCCTCACGCTTGAGGTAGCCACCCGGGATGCGCCCTGCGGCGTACATCTTCTCGTTGAAGTCGACGGTCAGCGGGAAGAAGTCGTAGTTCTTGCGCTCCTTGGAGACGACCACGGTGTCGAGCATCGTGGTGTCGCCCTGCTTGACCAGGCAGGCGCCGGTGGCCTGCTTGGCAAGCTCGCCCGACTCGAAGGTGTAGGTCTTGCCGTACAGCTCAAAGGTCTTGGATACGAGTGTCATTGTTCTCCTTTACCCCACAGGCCCCTTGCCTGCGGGCTTCTCATGTGACGCGGGCCCCCTGCCCCCGCCACGCTTCAGAGCGTGATTGTTCGCGCCCTTACACAAAAAGAGCGCCCCGCTGCGCAGGACGCTCTTAGCATGTACAAATCCTACTGGATGTTGTCGCGGATGCCCAGAGCCTTGATGAGCTCACGGTACTCGACGATGTCGTTCTTCTTGATGTAGGAAAGAAGACGACGACGACGACCGACGAGCATGAGCAGGCCACGACGGGTGTGGAAGTCCTTCTGGTGGGACTTCATGTGCTCGGTCAGCTCCTTGATGCGCTCGGACAGGATGGCGACCTGAACCTTGGGGTTGCCGGTGTCGACCGGGGTGTTACCGAACTGGGCAGTCAGCTCCGCCTTGCGCTCTTTGGAAACAGTCATTGTTTCACCTTTCGTTTTGCGTCGCCCACGGGCGACTCGATTCGCCTCGGACTGGGAAGCCGCCGGTGGAGCGAACAACCAAGGTCGAGGTACCAACAGGTCGGTATGTTACCACAAGCAGCCCGCGCCTGCGCATCATCACCGACCCAACATGAATTCCATCGCGCGGAGGCGCTGATCGGTGTGCGTCGCAGCCCAAACATGCGAAAGCCCGAGCAGGAATGCCGCCGTATGCGGGTCGATTCGCTCGGCCATGAGCGCATCGAAGGTCATGGACATGAGGGCGCGCAGCCATGCGGTCTCACCGGTCGACACCAGTTCGGCACCTGGAACGCTCGACGCGCACGACCCGCACATGAGACCGCCCGCCTGGGCTGAAAAATACGACAGCATGGGGTCTCCGCACAGCACACAGGCCGAAAAATCGGGTCGATAGCCAACGTGCGACAGCAGCTTAAAGACATATGCCGCCACAAGTAGGTCCATATGCGCCGTGTCAAGCCCGCTGCCCACCAGGGCAAGCGCTCGCTGCGTGATGGCAAAGGTAAACGGGTCCTCGGCGTCCTCGAACGAGCACACGCGCGCAACCTCGGCGATCGCGCTTGCGGCGCAGGTCGTCTCGTAATCGGGCGCAGCGCCGAGCGGCGCCTCCATAAGCTCGGCCTGGGAAACCACGTCGAGTGACCGTCCATGTGCGAGCAGCATATCGACCGTACAGAACAGCTCGCAGCGCGCAGCCAGGCGTCCGCCGGGTTTGCGGGCGCCCTTTGCCACGGCACGAACCTGCCGCCCCCGCTCGTCAAGCATCGTCAAGATCAGGTCGGTCTCTTTGAGCTTAGTCTTATCGAGCACGACCACTTTCGTGCGATATGTCCGGGAGCCTGCCATGCGCGCCGCGCGTCCTTAGTCCTCGGCGTTATAGCCAAAGCGGCGAATCTGGGCCTCGTCGTCACGCCAGCCGGCCTTGACCTTCACGTCCAGCTCCAAAAAGACCTGCGTGCCAAAGATGCGCTCAAGATCGCGACGGGCGTCGATACCGATATGCTTGATCATCTCGCCGCCCTTGCCGATGATGATGCCCTTTTGGCCCTCGCGCTCGACGTAAATGGTGGCGTGCACGCGCAGCACCTTCTTGGTCTGCTCAAGCGCATCGCAGATCACGCCAACGGAGTGCGGAATCTCATCACGGGTACGGCGCAAGACCTTCTCGCGCACAAACTCGGCAACGAGCGTCTCATCGGAAGCGTCGGTACCCATGTCCTCGGGGAACCAACGCGGACCCTCGGGCAAAAAGTGCGCAACGGTCTCGATAAAGGCATCGACGTTGAAGTTCTTGACCGACGACGTCACGATCTCATCGTCATATTCCATGAGCTCGTGGGCAGCCTTAAGCTGCTCCATGACCTGTGCGGGGTCGGCCTCATCGGCCTTAGTGAGCACCAGAACCTTCTTGGAACGGGCGCATCTGACGCGCTCGGCAACCCAAGCGTCTCCCCTGCCGATAGGTTTGGTGGCATCAATCAAAAACGCGACGACGTCAACATCGTTCAGCTCGAACAACGCACTCTTGTTGAGCTCGGAACCCAGACCGTCCTTGGGCTTGTGGATACCCGGGGTATCGACAAAGACCAGCTGGTAGCCGGGACGGTTGACGACGGCGCGCATGCGGCGGCGGGTCGTCTGGGCCACCGGCGAGGTGATGGCGACCTTTTTGCCATAGCAGGCATTAAGCAGCGTGGACTTGCCAGCGTTGGGACGACCGACCAGGGCCACAAAGCCGCTGCGGAAACCGGGCTCCACGTCGCCAAAGCCCGCGAGGTTGTCGTCCTCGTCGCACAGGGCGTCGAGTTCCTCGTCGCTCATACCCTCAAACGGGTCGAACTCCTCGACATCCTCGAGCTCCTCGGTATCCACCGCGTCCAGGGACTCGTCGTCCAAAATCTCATCGGTAGGCTGCATATTGTCGGACATGGGAATCCCTTTCTAAATAAAGCCGAGCGCGTGGGCAAATACCAGCAAGCCCACAATCGCGGCGGTGATGGAAAGAACGTATACGGAGGCGGCGGCGATGTCCTTCGCACGCTTGGCCAGCGGATGGAGCTCCTGGGTCGCCAGGTCGACGATGGCCTCCATGGCGGTATTGCAAAGCTCGCCGTGGATCACCAGGCCGCAACAGATGATAATCGTGGCCCACTCGGCAATGTCGAGCCCCACGATGCAGCCTGCAATGACGGTGCACACGCCCGCCACGAGCATGACCTTAATGTTGCGCTCGGTCTTGACGGCGGTGACGAAGCCCTCCATAGCGTAAGAAAACGACTTTAAGAAGGACGGATGGTCCTTGTTCGATCCGGGAATCATAGACGGCTCCTAGTCGTGGGCGTGGTTGGTGATGGGGCCGACGTGGACTAGCTTGGGGTCCTCGCCGCGCTCGAGCGCCAAATCGCGCAGGATGGCGTCCTCGCGGGCCTCCATGACCTCGGCCTCGTCGTCCTCGATGTGGTCATAGCCCAGCAGGTGCAGCATGCCGTGAACGAGCATCAGACGGCACTCGTCAGCGGGGCTATTGCCAAAACCGGGGGCCTGACGGGCAATAACCTGCGGGGCCAAGATAATATCGCCGAGCTCGAGCGTCTCATCGGCGGGAATGTCATCGTCAAAGGCCGAATCGCACTCAAACGAGAGTACATCGGTGGTGCGATCGATACCGCGCCACTCGTGGTTGAGCTCGTGCATCTCGTCCTCGTCGACATACGAAAGGGAAATCTCGACTTCACGCTCAACGCCCTCGGCGGCAAGCACGACCTCGCAGATGTGCTCCACCTCCTGCGCATCGAGCAGCGTATCGAGCTCGGCATCGTTGCTGATCAATACACTCAACGGGACTCCTTTCGGTCGCGCGGGCGCTGCTCGCGCACGTCATCATAAGTGTCGTATGCCTCGACGATACGTCCCACCAAGGCATGGCGCACCACGTCGGCGCGCTCGAGGTGCGAAAATGCGACATCGTCGACACGGCCCAAAATCTGCTCAACGTCGGCAAGACCGCCACGACGACCCACCAGGTCGCGCTGGCTCAGGTCGCCGGTAATCACAAACTTGGAGTTAAAGCCCAAGCGCGTCAGGAACATCTTCATCTGCTCAGGCGTGGTATTTTGCGCCTCGTCGAGCACCACGAAGGCATCGCTCAGCGTGCGGCCGCGCATGTAGGCAAGCGGGGCGATCTCGATCACGCCACGCTCCATAAGCTCATCGGTGCGCTCGCGATCCATCATGTCAAAAAGGGCGTCGTAGAGCGGACGCATGTAGGGATCGATCTTTTCCTCGAGGGTGCCGGGCAAAAAGCCCAAGTTCTCCCCCGCCTCGACAACCGGACGCGTCAAGATCAGCCGGCCCACCTCGTGGCGCTTGAGCGCGGCAACGGCGAGCGCCATGGCCAGATAGGTCTTACCGGTGCCGGCAGGACCCAGGCCAAACGTGATGGTATGCGTGCGGATGGCATCCACATAGCGCTTTTGGCCCAGCGTCTTGGGGCGAATGGCACGGCCGCGATACGAAAGCAGCACGTCATCGCGAAGCGACGTAGCCTCGTGCTCACCGTCGCGCAAGACGGCCAGGCAGCGAGAGACATCGTCGGCAGACAGTGTGCGCCCGGCGGCCGCCTCGCGAAAAGCATGCTCGAAAAAGCGCGCCACGAGCTCAACCTCATCCGGGTCACCGCCCACGGCGATGCTGTCACCACGGGCAACCACGTGGGCGCGAACCAGGCCCTCGAGCGTGCGCAGAACGCCGTCACCAGCGCCCAGCACACGAGAGGGGTCAATTCCCTCGGGAACGGTAAGTCTAATCTTCGAGGCTTCCATGAACCTCCCTGCGTGCATGGACCAAGCCGGAATCATCGACTCCGATGATAGCAACATCGAGCAGGCACGGGGCCGTGAGTCCACGGGTATCGTCAAGGCGGGCATGATGGAAGGAGCCGAGCGTCAGGTTGTCGCCATACTCGAGCACGGCACGCTCGACGGAGCCCACGCGGCGACGGGCGTCGGCAACGGCGAGCTCCTGGGCCGCCGCGCGCATGCGACGGCTGCGCTCAGCCATGACCTCGGGCGCCACCTGGTCGGGCATATCGGCCGCCAAGGTGCCGGGGCGCTTGCTGTAGCGGAACACGTGCATACGCGAGAAGCCCACGCGACGGCAGAGCGCCAGCGACTCCTCAAACTCCTCGTCCGTCTCGCCGGGAAAACCGACGATGACATCGCACGAAAGCGAAGCCTGCGGCAAAATCTCGCGAATCATACGCACCGTGCCCTCGAAGGACTCAGCGCTATAGGGACGGCCCATACGATGCAGGGTCGCCGTGCAACCGGACTGCACGGGCAGGTGCAAAAACGGGGCGATACGCTGCGGATAGCG
>USAY01000099.1 GCA_900552755.1 uncultured Collinsella sp. | reverse complement strand
GAGCGTCCGGCTGATAACCGGGAGGTCACAAGTTCGAATCTTGTCAGGTCCACCACTTTCTTTCGCAATAAACACCCCAGCGAGAGCCGAGTCGCCGCTGGGGTGTTTATTACTTTCTCCGTGGGGGTTTAGCTCAGCTGGGAGAGCGCGGGCTTTGCAAGCCTGAGGTCAGGGGTTCGATCCCCCTAACCTCCACCATGATGGACCTGTAGCTCAGTTGGTTAGAGCGTCCGGCTGATAACCGGGAGGTCACAAGTTCGAATCTTGTCAGGTCCACCATCAAAACTGTGAAGAGCCCTGGGGCATTGCCTCGGGGCTTTTTTCTTGTCTGCGATAAATCTCATTTTGGTTTTGTGTGCCGTGCGAAAGTTTGGGTAGTATAGCTATTCAATGCGGCGGACTGCCGCGTGTTAACCGCTACGTACCGGAGGTGTTCCATGGTTCGTGTCGACATAGAGACCATCGTCATGGCCGCCGGTCCCGTGCCATCGCTTATCGTGCTTCGCGAGCGCTGCAGCAAATCGGACTCGCCCGCGCCACTGCGTTCCCTTTCCATTCAGACTGGTTCGTTTGAAGCTGCTGCCATCAGCCGTGGCATCGATAGCGGCCGCGCCGAGCGCCCGATTACCCATGACCTGCTGCTCGATACTGTTAGCGCCCTGGGCGCCAAGCTCGAGCGCATCGAGATCGTTCGCGCCGAGCCGCCGGTGTTCTACGCGACGATCGTCGTACTGGCCGATGGTGACGAGCTCAAGATTGACGCCCGCCCCAGTGATGCCATTGCCCTTGCCGTGCGCAGCAATGCCCCCATGTTTGTGGAGGACGACATCATGAATCGCCTGGGCACCGTTTCTGCCCATGCCGAGGAAGTTGACGACGAGCAGGAGTTCGAGAAGTTCGACGAGTTCGTCCATACGCTCTCCCCCGATGACTTCTAAATGCGGGGCGTCCAGGTTACGGAGCGTTCGCTGATGGCCGGCGGTATGTCGGCTGAGGCGGCGACCATTGCGCGTGAGGCCCAGATGCGCTCGGAGGCTTCTGAGGCGGCTCGCATTGCCTATGTGACGCAGGCCCGCACGCTTCGCGAGCGCCGCGGCTCGTTTATCAAGATGGTTGTCGTCTCCGCTCTTGTCGCGGCAATCTGCTCGCGCCTTCGTGGTACAGTTGGTGCGCTTGGGTTTTCGATCTCTACGGGCCTCGTGATCTGGGGTGTGGTCGATGCGGTAATGCTGACCAGTCAGATCAAGGTGCTCGACAAGCGCGCGGCGGACATGATGCGCGCCCGCGACGCTGCCGCCAAGATCGCCGCCGAGGCACAAGAACTGTAACGACGCCAGACTCGATGGGAAGGTCTAAAGATGGCACAGGATATGCAGGACGCCGGTAACGTCTCCGCCGAGCTCGACGCCATGGTGTGCGATCTGATCGGTGCATTCTTGGACGACCTTGCCGCCGGTGAAAACCCCGGCGTGGTCGTGGCGATTGAGGACGCCGCTTCCAACCGTTATCTGGCGGCTCTCGATGAGGATGGCGAAGAGGCGTGCCTCGAGGCGGCCACCAACTTTATCTCCGAGCACAAGATGGGTCTTAAGGACGAGGGCCTGGGCCGTATCGTCCGCTATGCCATCGGCTATACCGGCTGCGTCGAGATTGACGGCGGCTACCACGACGCTCTGCTCGTGAGCTTTTTCGAGACTACGCTCGAGAGCGGTTTTTCGGCATATGTGCTGTATGAGGGTATGGGCGCCGGCGATGGTTTTATGTGGAGCGACCCTGAACCTGCAGGTGAGGAAACCCCTCTCATCTAAAATCGCTAAAATAAACGAGTTTTCGGTAAAAGGCTCAATATTCCCGCTGAGCGTTGTGTTGCTGGGCGGGTCGCATACGCGTGCCGTTTGTATATGGATAGAAGATAGGGGAACTACATGCGCGTAGACAATCTGAGGAACATCGCCATCATCGCCCACGTCGACCACGGCAAGACGACGATGGTCGACAAGCTCCTGCGTGCCACGGACGCCTTCCGTGCCAACCAGCAGGTCGAGGACCGCGTCCTGGATTCCAACGACCAGGAGCGCGAGCGCGGCATTACGATTCTCGCCAAGAACATCTCTATCGAGTACAAGGACGTTAAGATCAACGTCATCGACACTCCGGGTCACGCTGACTTTGGCGGCGAGGTCGAGCGCGTGCTGCGTATGGCCGATGGCGCCCTGCTGCTGGTCGATGCCTTTGAGGGCCCCATGCCCCAGACCCGCTTCGTGCTGCGTCACGCTATCGACACCGGCCTTAAGATCATGATCGTCATCAACAAGATCGATCGTCCGGGCGCTAACCCCGAGAAGGCCTACAACGACTGCCTGGACCTCATGGCCGACCTGGGCGCCACCGACGACCAGCTTGAGTTCGCCATGGAGCACGTGGTCTACGCCAGCGCCATGAATGGCTTTGCCCGCCTTGACCCCAACGACGGCAATATGGATATGTATCCGTTGCTCGATATGATCATCGACGACATGCCTGCGCCCGAGGTTGACGAGAACGCCCCGCTGGCCATGCAGTGCGTGACCATCGACCACTCCAACTTCGTTGGCCGTATCGGCATCGGCCGCGTGTACTCCGGCACCATCCACCAGGGCGACCAGATCCTGGTTGTGAAGAATGACGGCTCCAGCGCCACCGCTACCGTCAAGCAGCTCTTTACCTTCGACTACCTGGGCCGCACCGAGTGCCAGGAAGTCGGCGCCGGCGACATCGCCGCCGTCGTGGGTATCGACCGCACCGATATCGGCGATGTCTACACCGACCCCGAGAACCCCGTCGAGCTCGAGCCCATCGAGATCGACCCGCCGACCCTGTCCATCGTCTTCGAGGCTTCGACCTCCCCGCTCGTCGGCCGCGACGGCGACATCGTGGGCGCCCGTCAGCTCAAGGAGCGCCTGTTCAACGAGGCTGAGAACAACGTGACCATGAAGATCGAGGAACTCGAGGACAAGAGCGGCGTCGAGGTCTCGGGCCGCGGCATTCTGCACCTGTCCGTCCTGATGGAGTCCATGCGCCGTGAGGGCTTCGAGTTCCAGGTCGGTCGTCCCCGTGTTCTGTTTAAGAAGGACGAGAACGGCAACAAGATGGAGCCCGTCGAGCAGGCCGTTGTCGAGTGCCCGGACGAGTACTCAGGCAAGGTCGTTGAGGTCTTCGGCACCTCCGGCGGCATCATGACGAGCATGGATACCTCGGGTATCGTGACGCACCTCGAGTTTAAGATCCCGACCCGCGGCATCATGGGTCTTAAGAACCGCATCATGAACGTCACTCACGGCGAGGGCGTGTTCTACCACACCTTCCTGGAGTATGGTCCTTATGCCGGAGAGATCGGCAACCGTCAGAACGGCGCCATGATTTCCATGACCACCGAGAAGGCCGTTGCCTATGCCCTGGGTACGCTGCAGGAGCGCGGCCAGCTGTTTGTTGAGCCGGGTACCGAGTGCTACGAGGGCATGATCGTGGGCGAGCGCAGCAAGGCTGGCGACATGGTCGTCAACATCGCCCGTACCAAGAACCTGGGCAACCAGCGTTCCTCGACCTCCGATATCTCCGTCCAGCTGGTGCCGCCCCGCACCTTCTCGCTGGAGGAGGCGCTGGAGTACATCGCCGACGATGAGCTGGTCGAGATTACTCCCAAGAACATCCGCCTGCGCAAGCGTCTGCTCAACGCCACCGACCGCAAGAAGGCCGCCGTCCGCGCCGGTCAGGTCAACAAATAAGCGCTGGTCTTTATAGCGTCTAACAAGAAAGGGCGCCGACCGTGATGGTCGGCGCCCTTTTTGTGCACAGGGACTGAGCTGGTCTGCATCACCACAAAGGTGCCTGGCCCCTTTGTGGTGGTTGGCGGCTAAGCGGTGGGGAGTTCTGGCGCGTTAGCCGGCTGCTGCGGCTTGACGCGGGCGTTGCGCCAGATGATTTGGATGATGTAGCCGAGCATAAAGACAAAGGCTACGCCGCTGATGAAGCCGCCTACGAGGGGAAGCCCCGTGAGGGCGCCTGCGATTACGCCACCAACGGCTGCCATGGCGTAGCGGTTCTGGCTGTGTCCGACCATGCGTGCAATCGCGCACCCTGCAAAGGCACTCGACACCAGCGCGATGCCAATGACACCGCACATGAGGGCTCCGGCAAGCGACAGACCGGCGATAGAGATAATCAGCAGTAGGACGGCGGGGATGATAGCAATCGTGCCCAGAAGACCGCTCACCCACAGGGGCATGGGGCGCTGGTGGAGCATGCCGGCGGCGCTGGCGGTCGCGCGCGGAAAGACGAGCTCGAGCAGCAGAGCGACAAAGCAGGTCGAGAGTGCCGCGGCGACGATACCGCCGATGACATCGTTAACGGTGGAAGTATCCTCGTTCTCGGTGCGGTCGATCTTGAGCGCGCCTACCTCGGCCCCTGCGGCACGCTCGGGGTCCTCGGAGACGTGCGCGTTCACGGTGCCGGTGATATGGGCGTTCTTGCCCAGGATGAGCTTGTCGGCCCAAACCTCGACATCGCCCTCGACGGTGCCATCGATGGTCACCGTATCGCCTGCCAGCGCTGCCGACTTGGTGGAGCCTCGCAGGGCAACCGTCTCGCCTGTCGCGTAGAAACAGTTGGCGGTGCTACCGGTGTTGAGCACAACGTGCTGGCCGGCCACCGTGACGCTGCCATCAACCGTGGTCTTGGCGATGTCGATGGTGCGTGCCGCCAGACGGACGGCGCCGCCAACCGTGCAGTCGCGGATCGAGAGGGTATCGCCCGCGGCGATGACATCACGGTCAATGGACGCATCGTCCAAGTTGAGGGCCTGGCCGGCCCAGTACAGGTCACCATCGACGCCGGACGGATTGGCGTCATTGTCGGTCGCAAGTACGTTGCCTGCGGTGTCCGTGCCGGCGAACGACGCCGTGGGAAGCACGGTGATCGCCAGCGCGATGAGCGCGAACAGGATGGTGATGCGGCCCCATGCTTTACGGCGCTGGGTCAACGGGAATTGATTACAGGGCATAGTGAATCCTTCGTCAGATGCTCGATATGCATCTAACAGGGTACCCAACGCGCGGGCGCTCTAAAAGAACCTCTCGGTTGCATTTCGAGGGGTTGTGTCGTGCTGCCTACTTTTTACGGTGCAAAAAGCGCGCGATGTCTTCTTCGGTGGGGCTTTTGATGTCAAAGCGCAGCGAGAGCCAGCGCAGTCCCATGGTCACGACAACGCATACGACCAGCGCGGCGACATTGCTCATGATGCCGCTCATAACGAGACACACATAGCTTGTCGATCCGGCGATGGCGGCGATGGCATAAAAGTTAGTACGTTGGAAAATGCCCGGAACCACGCCCATAAAGCCGTCGCGCAGCATGCCGCCGCCTACTGCGGTAAAAAAGCCCATCATGATGCACACCGCCGGCGCAAAGCCGTAGACCAGCGCCTTGTCTGCTCCAGTGGCGGCGTAGATGCCGACCGAGATGATGTCGAGCAAGGGGATGAGTTTTTCGGGCTTGTCGACGATTGCCGGGAAAATATAGATGATGGCCGCCGTGGCAATGGAAAGCGGGAGTGCCATCGGCTGGTTGAGGATGTAGACGTTGCCCACCTGCAGCGTCATGTCGCGCAAGAGACCGCCGCCCAGACCGCAGACCACCGCGAGCGCGACCGCGCCCACCAGGTCGAGCTTGTGCTCACGCGCAACCAGCACACCCGAGATCGATGCAGCGACAACAGCGAACATCTCGAGCCAAAACGGAATAGCGACCATGGCATCCGAGGCATGTGGGGTAACGGTCATAGCGGCGACGACGGGCAAGATGGGGTCCTTTGGATTGTGGGTTTAGACAATGCCCGTACATAGTACATGTTCGGCGCCGATTGCGATCCTATTGCTCGGCAAACGGTCGGGACTGGATGCGGGCGTGGCGTTACTGGAATGCCAAGGGTCCAAAACATGTACGTCAGCCTCCAAAAACGACATTTTCCGGCATCTTTGGAGGCTGACGTACATGTTTGGATTGAGCTCACAGCATGAGTGAGTTGATTTACTCACATCCGGTATATTTCCCCACTTCAACGGACATAAGAGTTGGATACCGGCTCAGAGCGAGAGGCCCTCAATGGATACCCCTGTTCTCATTTCGCATAAAACCGCATGGCTTGTCCATCATGCACCCCAGAATTTGGTTCAGTCTCTTGCGCGGCACGACTACCAGATAGGCGCACAAGGCATCTCCACCCAGCAACGTGTTGCGCGCATACGACAGGCCCTTACCGACTGCGGCATTCCGTCCGATATGCTTAAGACTATCGATATCGCGGTTGTATTCGAATTTGAGCGAATTCGTACCAAAGGCGTCGTTTGCCACATTCTTGGACAAAATCTTCCCTACGAGCATATTAACGAGTTGACGCCCGGAATCTTCATCACCGACGAAGCCTTCGCCTTCGTGCTCGCTGCCGAGTGGATGGATAGGATCGAATATCTCGAATATGGCTATGAAGTTTGCGGCGATTATCGCATGAGGCTCAATCCCGCCGACCCTTATACCGAGCAACCAGCCACCACCTCCAAGGATGAAATAACCGAACTGCTCGATCGGCACCCCGGCAAACCCGGTGCCACACGTGCACGGCTCGCGCTCAGGCACATCTACGATCGCTCGGCCTCGCCTATGGAGACCGCTTCGGCAATCGCCCTCTCGCTCCCAACAAGCGAAGGCGGCGTTGGTATCCGAGGTATCGAACTCAACAAACCGCTCGAGATCCCTCAACGTCTCTGGCATTGCACAAAAGCCCGAACACTCAAAATCGATGCCCTCATTACCTATAAGCGCGGGGAGCTCGGTATCGAATATAAGGGAGGTTTTCACGATGAGTTCGAGCGCAAGGGGGCAGATGCGGAACGAGAGGCCGTTCTCTCCCAAATGGGATATCGAATCGTTACGCTCACTTCGGCTCAGTTCGGCAGCCAGCTCGCCTTTCACCGCGCCATGAACAACATTCGCGAAGCACTCGGCATGCCTCGATGCACCGATACCGAGTACCAACGAAAGCAAAATGAACTGCGCAAGGCACTTATCCGCAACTGGAAGAGCATACGAGACGAGGAGGCACCTTCCGAATAGCGCCGCTCCCGTGAGCTCAATCCAAACGTGTACGTCAGCCTCCAAAGATGTCGAAAAATGTCGGTTTTGGAGGGTGACGTACATGTTTTTGGTGAGGGGCGGGTTCGAATCCCTCCTCCTGCGCGTAATTGAAATGTGCCCAAAAAGAAAAAAGCCCCATTGCTGGGGCTCATACCATCTAATGGCGGAGGAGGAGGGATTCGAACCCTCGTGACCTTATACAGGCCAAACGGTT
>USAY01000098.1 GCA_900552755.1 uncultured Collinsella sp. | reverse complement strand
AATCGACTGATACAGATCGTCCGTATAGACAACATCGTCGATCTCGTAATGAAAATACGCGACAGGAATATTGCGCGAGTCAAAGAACTCCCGAGTTCGGTCGGCGGCAGATTCACAGGTCAGGACAAAATCACTCATATGAGGCTCCTTACGTATTGCTGCGCAAATTATCGCACAGTGAGCCTACATACGGTACATATGTCCACTATTTACCAAATCGAACCAAAAATAGCGAACATCTTTACCACCATCGTCTCCACCGACCCCACGCATAAATATCTGAGAAAACACCCTCTGTCGTCTCCACTCAACCGCCATATCTACCTCAACTAAATCGATTTACCAAACCGTTCAGCCGACAATTCAGCCGCTGGCGCAAAATCGAAACAAAAGCGGCGCATACTGATAAACGTTTGACGCCGTTTATCAGTTTTACCAGCCCCATCGGAAGGTGTTTCATGGTCGCATTCGATCGCAACCCGCAAGACTTCAAGTATCTGCGCCTGCTGTCGAGACAGTTCCCCACCGAACAATCCGCATTTACCGAGATTATCAACCTCTCGGCCATCCTCAACCTACCCAAGGGCACCGAGCATTTTATGAGCGACGTGCACGGCGAGTACGAAGCCTTTATGCACATCCTCAACAACTGCTCGGGCGTCGTGCGCGAGCATGTCGACGAGATTTTTGGCGACACGCTCTCCTTTGACGAAAAGGGCGAGCTGTGCACGCTCATTTACTACCCGCGCGAGAAGATTGAGCTGGTCCGCAGACAGCGCGAGGACTCGCCAACTTGGTACAAGACGATGCTTGACCAGCTCATCATGGTCGCTCGCTCGCTTTCAAGCCGCTACACGCGCTCCAAGGTGCGTAAGGCCATCCCGCGCGACTACGCCTATATCATCGACGAGTTGTTGCACACGCACCCGGACGAGAACAACTATCGCGTGCGCTATCACGAGCGCATCGTGGAGTCCATCCTGGAGACCGCCAGCGCCGACGACTTTATCGAGTCGCTCGCTTCGCTCATCAAGCGCCTGGCCGTCGACCACCTGCACCTGGTGGGCGATATCTTCGACCGTGGCGGCGGCGCTGCCAAGATTATGGACCGCCTGCTCACCTATCATTCGCTCGACATCCAGTGGGGCAACCACGACCTGCTGTGGATGGGCGCTGCGGCCGGTGAGCCTGCATGCATCGCCACGGTGCTGCGCAACAACCTGCGTTACGACAATTACGAGATCCTCGAGAACGACTACGGCATCTCGCTGCGTGAGCTTGTCGCCTTCGCAGACGCCACCTATACCGCCGGTGAGTCCATCACCCCGCTGATCAAGGCCATCAACGTGCTGCTCTTTAAGCTTGAGGGCCAGATTATCCAGCGTCACCCCGAGTTCGACATGACCGACCGCCTGCTGCTCGACAAGATTGACCACGACACCGGCACGGTCACGCTCGCCGACGGCAGCGTGTGGCCGCTCACGACCAACGACTTCCCTACCGTCGACCCGGCAGACCCCTATACGCTCACGCCCCAGGAGCAGCACATCATCGACAAGCTCGTGTCCGAGTTTGTCACCGCCGATCACCTGCATCGCCATATCGATTTCCTCTATTCCCACGGCTCGATGTACAAGGTCGCCAACGGCAACCTGCTCTTCCACGGCTGCGTTCCGCTCAACGAAGACGGCACCTTTAGCAGCATGAACTGTCTGGGCACCTGGCACGCCGGGCGCGATTATCTCGATTTTTGCGACCACATCGCCCGCCGCGCCTGGCGCGTGGGCGACCGCGACGCCCTCGACTGGATGTGGTACCTGTGGATTGGCTTTAACTCACCCGCCAGCGGACGCCTGGTGCGTACCTTTGAGCGCGCCTATATCGCCGATAAGAGCACCTGGGTCGAGCCGATGGACCCGTACTTTACGCTTACCAAGTCGCCCTCGGTCTGCGATGACATCATGCGCGAGTTTGGCGTCGCGCCCATGGCATGCTCGCCGACCGGCCACATCATCAACGGCCACACGCCCGTTAAAACCACCAAGGGCGAGCAGCCCATCCGCGCCGAGGGCAAGCTGCTGGTCATCGACGGCGGCTTCTGCCGCGCTTACCATCCCAAGACGGGTATCGCCGGCTATACGCTCATCTCGAGCTCGCGCGGCTGCCGTCTCAAGTCGCATCAGGCCTTTACCACCGTCGCCGAAGCGCTCACGCGCAACATCGACATCGAGAGCGAGACCAACCGTTTTGACCAAGCAGACCGTCGCCGCATGGTGAGCGACACCGATACTGGCGCCAAGATCCGCAGCCAAATCCAGGACCTGCGTCAGCTGCTCGATGCATATAGAAACGGTGCTATCGAGGAGCGCGCCTAGCACCACCCGCGGGGATTGGCTAAACTTGCTGAGTTTGTCATCCCCGCGGCGCTTCGGCGCCAGCTTAAGGCAGGTACCATGCAAAAGCTCCTTGCGCAGATCATGAAATTTGGCGTCGTCGGTGTCATTGCCACGGTTATCGACTTTGGCATTATGAATCTGCTCCACTACGGTCTGGGCCTCAACATCCTAATCGCCAACACCAGCGGCTTTATCATCTCACTCATCTTTAACTACCTCGCAAGCATGAAGTACGTGTTTGCGCACAAGGAAGGCATGAGCCGCCGCCGCGAGTTCATCATCTTTGTCGTGCTGTCCGTGATCGGTTTGGTGCTCAACGACGGCATCGTGCTGGCGCTCAACGCCGGTCTGGGGCTCGAGGCCAATATCGCCAAGATCTGCGCCACCGCGCTTGTCATGGTCTACAACTTTGTGACCCGAAAGATCTTCCTGGAGGGCGACGAGACCAAATAGCTCGACACCCCTGCAGCATTACGGCGCCCACGGACGACGCGCACTCAGCGCAGTATCGTCCGTGGGTGTCGCTCGTTTACGGGCAAATTTTCAACGTTTGCGGATTAGCTCTTGAAAATTTGGCGAGTTCATATAGTTCTTGGCAAAGACCTTACGTTTCCCTTGTAAAAGCTCTAAAGTATCCTCTGCTCGATTCATCAACGCATTGGATGTGATTACGTGCGCAAGGCGCTGGCACAACCTCATACCAAGCAGTTCCTCAAGTTTGCTGTCGTGGGTCTTATCTCCTTTGGCATCGACTGGGGCATGCTCATTGCGCTCGTCGAGCTGTTCCACCTCGACTTTTTGATGAGCACCACGGTTTCGTTTATCACGTCCGTCGTGGTCAACTACTGGCTCAGCATGAAGTACGTGTTCGACCACCGCGAGGGCATGAGCCGCAAGCGCGAGTTCACGATCTTCACCATCCTGTCGGTGATCGGCCTGGGCCTCAACGACCTGTACATGTTTGTGGGCGTCACGTTTTTGAGCATCGGCTACCAGGCCATGAAGGCCATCGCCACGTTCCTCGTCACCTGGTACAACTACTTCAGCCGCCGCTTCTTCCTCGAGGGCGCACGGTCGTAGTCGATTCACTATTTGCTTGAATGTATAACCGGTTGGAATTCCCATTCCAACCGGTTTTTTGTTTGCCGAGAGACCCGGCGACCCAGTCCAATTCGCGTTAAAAACGGGCGGCCCGGATGTTTGTCCGAACCGCCCGTCTGACGCGCTATGTCGAGGCCTCTAGCCTGTAACGTAATACCAGACTACGTTGTCGCCGTTTGAGAGAACGTAGTTACTACAGGCCGTCATGGGCGTTGTGCCGTTGACGGAGTACATCCACCCGCTCGTGCCGCCGTACTGTTTCTCGGCCAAACCACCAATCGCGGAAACATACGTGCCGTACGACGAGCCGTGTGCGTTGACAGAAAGGCCTAGCGCGCACAGGGCATCGTAAACGGTAGCGCCTTCGTTAAAGGTAAAGGTGCCACCAGAGGACACAGGATTGCCCACAGCGCTCGATGTGACCGAAACCGTCACCGTAACGTAGTTGGACTCCTGCGAGCCGCCCTGGCCGTCCGAGGAAGCGCTTCCGCCATTAGAGGGTGAGGCTCCATCAGACGACTGACCGCCGCCCGAAGAAGCACCGCCAGACACATTGGAAGTATCACCGGCTCCCGTATTTTGGGCAGCGGATTTATCGCCAGACCTCTTGCTGTCCTGACCATCGGACTTCTTGCTATCCGAGTTTTTGTCCGATTCCTTGTTTGAAGACTCGGAATCGTCCTTGGCGTCGTTCGAACCCTTGGGCTCGTCTTTTGCATCATTCGAAGATTTGGAATCCTTGGAACTAGCCTCGCCCGAAGCGGCAGACGAGCCAGACCCCTTGGTGTCCTTGGCGACGACGCTCTCCCCCGTCACGGTCTGAACGATCCAGTCAATGGACCAGGTGCCGCTCTCGGAAGGATGGACGAAGCCCAGCGAGACGACGATCAGAATGGTGCACGCGGCAGTCAGAACGCCAAGGAGCGCCTTGCGACGAGGGGCGGACGCCGCCGAAGCGGCGCCCTGTTGCTTTGCATCGTCGAACTGAATGAACGAGGAATCTGGTTGCTTAGGGTCAGCGTCCTTGGATTTATTGGACACAGCCCTCACCTACCGACGTTTGGTGAACACGAACACGCCGACGATGGCGAGACCGATGACGCCGGCGGCGATGCCAACGATGGCGAGCGGATTGGTGCCAGTCTCCTGCTCGGAAGCACCAGAGGACTTCTTAGCAGTGGTCGTGGAAGCAGCACCCGTATCGGACTTGGAATCGGACTTGGAATTGGACTTGGAATCGGACTTCTTGTCAGACTTCTTGTCAGACTTCTTCTCGTCCTTCTTGTCGGACTTATCGGAGTCCTTCTTGTTGGACTTGTTGTCCTTGGCCTCGGTCTTAGTCGACACCGTCGTCTTGGTCACCGGCTTCTGGCCCGGGGCAATAGCGCCGCCCTTCGAGCCGGAGCCAGAACCCGCGCCAGCGCCAGTGCCGGAACCAGCACCGGTACCAGAACCGCCGCCATTCGAACCAGCGCCGCCATTACCGCCAGGCTTAACGGCATTCTTGGTCCACTTGGCATACAGCGTCAGATCGGCCGTTACCGGCGTACTGAAGTCATACGCCTGCGTGCAAGCCTCATCGGTATACCAACCGCCGAAAGTGTAGCCATCGCGCGTCGGATCGGCCGGCTTGACCAGCTTGCCATCGGCCGTAGCAACAAACTTAGTGTCGCAAGCAGACCCGCCGTTGGAATTAAAGGCAACCGTCCAAGACTCGACAGCCCCCAGCTTGAACAGAGTACCCGAATCATTGATGTAGTACAGGTTGCCAGATGCATCGGTAATGACCGGAGAGTCGCAGTGCTGGTAATGGCCAGCCGCATCATAAATCTGCGTCGCCTCTGCATCGCCGAGCGTATAGCGATACACGCCACCACCAGCAGAGTAGTTAACGTAATCCTTGCTATCCGCGCTGTTAACGGTGAAGTACACATAGGTCTTGCCGCCCTGAACACTCACCAGCGGAGTAGCAGCAATACCGTTAAATCCGGCCGGCAGTTCTTTACCGTCAGCAGCGGTGACCATCGTGGTTTTACCGGTCTTCAGATTATAGAAAGCCAGAGCAGAGCCAGTAGCCGTCTGTCCGCCGACAATCAAGTTTTCGCCAGCCACCGCCGGTGCGCTCATGTTATTCGTAAGACCCAGGTCGACCGTCTTCTGCTCGCTCAGTACGCCCTTCGCCGAAAGCGAAATCACATGGAGCTTTCCATCGTGCGTCATCTGATAGAAGGTCGAACCATTGGACGGATCGGCGACACAGTCGGCGTTCGCGAGAGCGCCGAGCTTCATGGTCGAAACGACATCGCCCGTCGTCTTATCAATGCACTTAAGCGTGCCCGCGCTCGTAGGAACAATGGCATACTTATCCGTCAAAGCCGCACCAGTCCAGTAATAGCCCTCGGCAGGGTCGATGTTCTGCCAAGAAACTTCGCCCGTGGCAATCTTAATGCGCGAAAGGGAGCCGTTGCCGTAGGTCGCGTTGTAATTCTCGTCATACGAAATATCGACCGTACCAACATAGACGTACTCGCCGTCCGAAACGACGGTGCAGGAGCTCTGCGTCAAGTCCGTCAAACCGGGCGTCAGCCACTTGCAGATCAGCTTGTCTGCAGTAATCGCCTGGACCGCACCGCCGTTGAGCGGAACGATGATAAGGCCATTGGTATAGATCGGACGAGAGGTATAGCTCACCTTGGAGGCAAGCGGCGCAGAGGCAACCTTTTTGCCCGTGGACGAATCGATCTTAATGAGCTCGTTCTCGGTCGCGATGTACACAAAGCCGTTAGCAATGACAGGCTCGCTGCAGTTGGCATACTGCTGACCAGACTCGGCCTTCCAATCGAAGGCCCACTTAAGACCGGCGGCCTGCGCAGGCGTCTTGGCATCCGTTACGGTCGAACCGTTGCCACTGTTGCCGTAGCCGGCCCACTCGGCATCCCAATCAGGAGTCGTCGCGCTCGGATCCACGACAATCTTGTCGGGATCGGGCATGGGCGAATTTTCGGTGGTATAGGCAAGCGTGACCTTATCGCCGCTCTTGAGCGTAATCTGATTGGCGCAAAGTAAGGAGGGCTCTCCGTTGATATACAGATGCCAATTTTTATTGGTCGCAGCATCCCAACCATACGGTTTGTGATCAAACGGCGAAGTAATGGAATTCAGGAACCAGTACTCACCACTCTGGGAGCCGTTGTACGCAACGCCCTTGGCCTTCAGAACTGCCTCAATAAGGTTCTGGGCCGTGGAGCCTTCGGGCAGAGAAACATTGCTTGCCGTGCCCCAACGCGTATTGTTCCCGTTGACATCGGGACCGATAACATCGACAGAACCAAGAACCTGGCCAGGAAGGGCACCGGCGTCAGCACCATACATAAAGGTGACGGCGTCACCC
The DNA here is from genome assembly GCA_900552755.1 of uncultured Collinsella sp. GTDB lineage: Bacteria > Actinomycetota > Coriobacteriia > Coriobacteriales > Coriobacteriaceae > Collinsella. The sequence continues at coordinate 502 of USAY01000098.1, read as the reverse complement.
TCTTGGAGCTCGTAGGCACCGGCGCCAACGTCGGCGAACTTGCCATTTACGTAGAAGCGCCAATAGCTATTGGTCGCAGCATCCCAGCCATAGGACTTACCATCGAACGGCGAAGTAATGCCGTTGAGGAACCAGCCCCAAGGCGATTCGCCAGCATCGAGAGTAAGGCCGGTCTGCTCAAGGAGATCCTTAGCAGTGGAGCCTGCCTTGAGGCTCGTCTGGCCCGTCGAAGCCCAAACCTGCTGCTTGCCGTCCTTGTCCTTACCAAGTACCTGAACAGAAGCATGAACAGAATCAGAGGGCAACTGGTCGCCCCAGCCACCGTAGAACCACGTAACGGTATCGCCAGCATGAATGGTGACATTGTCCGCCGTGTAGTCGCTCGACTTGCCGTTGATAAACAGCTGCCAATAGGTCGAATAATCGAGCGGCGTACCCAGCTCAACGCCGTTGTACTTAAGGCTCAGAATGAAGGAGCCCGCAGCAACGGCGTCAATATCAT
>USAY01000097.1 GCA_900552755.1 uncultured Collinsella sp. | reverse complement strand
CACTCGTCAGACTATCCCCAAGCTCCCAGTCGCGCAGCTTTTGCATGTCGATGCCGCCGTGAATATCGCCCGTCACATAGACCGTCATCGGATTACCACTTCCCTGTAAGTCGCTAGCCCACATTCTGCACGATCACTAAGCCAACCGTTCCAGCCCTTCCATCCCTTAGGGCTTACCCCTCGTTCTTCCATCCAAACGGGTCGAGCACCCAAAAGATCAAATCGAGCGCGCCACCGGTCATCATGGCGCCGGCAAGGGCCATGCAAACGTGCAGAGAGCTAGCACTTCGGAGCACGTCGAATGGCCCCAGAACAGCCAGCAGCGCGACCGCTGCGCCGGCAAGGCACAACGCGAGGCACGGTCCCGCGTCCTTGACGCACTTCTTTGCGAGATGCTTGGTGTTGTCACTCATCAATATCGAACTCCTTAGAGGGTCGTTGTTCAGATACATGCCGCCGCGACAGAGCGGGGCGGCAGGGTAAGTGTCACATGCTGTGCGGACATCAATGGAGAAACCGCCTGCTCGACCAACCTTTGACGCCGTTTTGCACCGGCACCACATCCCCCGCTATCGAGGTCTAATACTTTTCCCACCGCTACCCAAAAACTCATCCAACGTTAATCTTGGCTCAAGAATCGCTTAATCTATAACCTGCACTATAGAGTTCGACCAAGGGCGGGGCGGCGCCGCGCAACGCAGACCGCCGAACGCAACGCTCGCGCCCGGGCAAATCGCCCGGCGTCGCGCCCATCGAACGAAAGGACAGGTCATGGACGACCTCGAAAAAGTTGAAACCATCCGCACCAAGTGCAACGTGAGCTACACCGATGCCAAGGCCGCGCTCGACGCCGCCGACGGCAACGTTTTGGACGCCATCATTTGGCTCGAGTCGCAGGGCAAGACGCAGACCACGTCGGCGCACGCCGCCACCGAGTCCGCGCCAGTCGATGAGCCCTCAGCCGAGATGGTCGCCGCGCAGGCCGCCTACGAGAAGTCGAGCGAAAAGACCGACTTCTCCAAGAAGATGGACAGCGTATGGGAGTACCTCAAAAAGCTCTTCCGCCTGAGCCTGGACACCAAGTTTATCGCCACGCGCCGCGATGCAATCATCCTCAACATCCCCATCCTGATCCCCATCATCGCCCTGTTTGCCTGGGGCGCTACGATTTGGCTGATGCTGATTGGCCTGTTCTTTGGCATGCGCTACCGCATCGACAGCGACGGCGACGTGCCCGGCAGTATCAACAACCTTATGAATCACGCCGCCGATGCCGCGGACGACATCAAGCAAAATCTGAACGACGACAAGTAATCGCAGACGGGGGCACGCATGGCACGGATCCTGATCGTAGAGGACGAGGAGAAAATCGCCCGCTTTGTGACGCTCGAGCTGGAGCACGAGGGCTACCAGGTGGAACACGCCGCCGATGGCCGCACCGCCGTGGACCTAGCGCTGGAGCGCAACTACGATCTTATTCTGCTCGATGTGCTGTTGCCGCAGCTCAACGGCATGGAGGTCCTGCGGCGCGTCCGCAAGCACAAGGATGTGCCGGTGATAATGGTCACCGCGCGCGATGCCGTGATGGACAAGGTGGCCGGGCTCGATGCCGGCGCCGACGATTACCTGACCAAGCCGTTTGCGATTGAGGAGCTGTTCGCACGGATCCGCGTGGCGTTGAAGCGCTCGGAGGCCGTGCGGGCGGCTTCGGGCGTTGGCGGCATCGGGACGGGCGCGGCAGGCGGCACGGGTGTCGGCGCCACTGCGATGCCCCCGGTCAGTGACTCGACCCAAGTTTCCGCCTCGCTCTCCCCCGCCACGCTCGCCGTGGGCTCGGTTGCGCTCGACCCCGACCGCCGCGAAGTCACGGTCGGCGGCTCGCCCATTGCGCTCACGGCCCGCGAGTTCGATGTCCTCGCCCTGCTTATGGCGCATGCCGAGACCGTGCTCACGCGCGAACGCATCGCGCACGAAGCGCTGGGCTACGAATACATGGGCGACACCAACAACGTCGACGTGCACATCGCGCATCTACGCGCCAAGATCGAGGACGCCGGCGGCGCCCGCATCATCCAGACCGTGCGCGGGGTGGGCTATGTCTGCCGCGCGTAACGCCGAGGCCAAGCGCGTCACCTCCATCGCCCGCGCCATCAACTGGAGCTATATGTGGCGCCGCCTGATGAGCTACGTCTGGCTCGATCTGTTGCTGGTGGTGATTGCGGCGGCGATCCTCGTCTATGGATACAACCAGACACTGCCCGACAGCGCGTTTACCGCAGGATGGATCCCCGGCGCCACCGTTCGCGGCATGTCGCTGAAGCCCGCGCGCGGCTGGGACCTGACAACGCTCACCTATACCGTCGAGCTTGCGCGTACCACCAAGACCTTCCCCCTCGCGCAGGACCTCATCGCACTTTGGCCCCTCTATATCGTTGTTGTAGGTTGGCAGGTCATCAGCATGCTCGATATGCTCGGCGGCGCTCGCCGTGTGCGCCGCACCATGGCGCCGCTCAACGACCTGGCCCTGCGCGTGGACGAGCTCGGCCGCATGCAGCTCTCCGGCGGCAAGATGGAAACGCTGGAGCAAGCCATCGAGCGCGCGAGCGTCGACTCGCCGAGCGTCACCACCGGCGACGCCGACCTGGCAAGCATCGAGGTCGCACTCAACCGCCTGCTGCGCCAGATGCAAGAGGCCAAGCTGCAGCAGATGCGCTTTGTCAACGATGCAAGCCACGAGCTGCGCACGCCCATCGCGGTGATTCAGGGCTACGTGAACATGCTCGACCGCTGGGGCAAAGACGACCCGGACGTGCTGGCGGAATCCATCGCGTCCCTCAAGGCCGAAAGCGAGCACATGCAGGAGCTCGTGGAGCAGCTGCTGTTTTTGGCGCGCGGCGATGCCGGGCGCACGGTCCTGCGGCGTGCGCATACCAACCTGGCTGCACTGGTCGGCGAGGTTTGCGAAGAATCGCAGATGATCGATGCCGGGCACACGTATCGGCTGGCCTTTGACGCTGCGCTTATCAGCGACCCGCGCTGCGACGCGTCCGTCGATGTCGCGCTCGTGAAGCAGGCTCTGCGCGTGATCGTGCAAAACGCCGCCAAGTATTCGGACGCGGGCACGCCCATCTCGTTTGGCGTAGCGCCGGATGCGGGCGCGGGCACGATCGACATAAGCGTTGAGGACGAGGGCATCGGCATGAACCAGGAATCCGCAGCTCACGCGTTCGAGCGGTTCTACCGCGCCGACAACGCGCGCGATGCCGGAGCGCAGGGCTCGGGCCTGGGGCTCGCCATCGCCAAGTGGATCGTCGATAGCCACGGCGGCGTCATCGGCGTGACCTCGGTCGAGGGCGTCGGCAGCCGCTTTACGATTCGCCTGCCGCGGTAGGAAGCCCCTCGGCATAAATAAAGGGATAGGGCCACGCAGCCCTATCCCTTTTTGCTAGCTATGACAGCTTGTGCGCTAGTCGCGGCACAGGTGCACGGCGAAGCCGGCGAACTCGCGCTTAAAGTACACGAGTTTGGTGCCGCCGTCGGGCAGCAGCACGCGCGACTCCTCGTTAACCTCGAGCCCGCGCTCGGCAAACCACTTCTCGGCCGCATCGATGTCGTTGACGGCAAAGCCAATGTGGCCCTTGGCGCCACGACCGTTCTGCTTCATGATCTCGACCAGCGAATCGTTAAAGTACGAAACGGGGGTCTCGATGACGGACAGGCCCATCATCGTCGAGAACAGCTCCGCGATCTCCAGGGCGTCTGCCGGGTCGGTGGCGTTAATGCCCACATGGGCAACGCGCATGCCAAAGAGCTCGACCGGATTGGCGTTCTGCTCACTCATACAGTCAGCGCCTACTGAGCCATGACGTCGAGGACGGCCTTCTCGGCGGCGACGCGGTTCATGCCGGTCATGAAGGGCACACCGCTCACGTACGGGCAGGTGAGGCCCTCGGGGGCAACGGTGGTGGCGATCAGCAGGTCGGCGCCCTCGTCGCAAACGTCCTTGGCCTCGGAGATGGCGCACTGCACGATCTCGTACTTGTCGGCGTAACCGTTGGCGTCGAGCAGGGTAGCGACCTTCTGGGCAACGAGCGTGGAAGTAGCAGCGCCAGCACCGCAAGCCAAAACGATCTTCTTCATAGGTAATGTCTCCCTTCGTGGTTTACTTTAGGTAAGTGTACCGCAGCGAGCGATGGCACTCAGCCTCGATGAGCTTTTATGCCAGTTTGCTTGCGCGCTGCGTATAATACATCTAGTACGTGTTGTCATACCGCTCGCTTTATGAGCGACTAAGGACCCTAATATGCCCGATTCCCGCACCCTCTGGACCGCCGTCGTCATTATTTGTATCGCCATATCGGTGTTCTTTAGCGTAAAAAAACGCACCACGTTTAAGCGCCTGCAACAGCTTATGGCTGCCAAGCAGTGGGACGAGTTCGATCGTTTGCTCGATGGCAAACTCACCAGCATGCTGTACCCGCGCTACAACCGCGACTACCTGCGCCTGAACTCCTATCTGCTGCGCGAGGACCACAAGCGCGCCGACGAGATGTTCGATTTGCTGCTGGGACTCAATCTGCCCAAGATGCAGCGCGTCGACCTGGTGATTAAGGCCTTTAACTACTACGTTGGCCAGGAGGACCGCAAAAAATCCAAGGAGCTCCTGCACGAGATCAAGGGCTTTGAGGGCGGTCAGGCCGAGGCAGTCGCACACGAATGCCAGCTGATGTACGACACGATGATCTTGAAGCGCCACAACGACATTCCCGAGCTGGAGCGCATGCTCAAGGAGGCCGGTGACGACCCGGTCAAGCGCTGCCGCCTGGAGTATCTGCTGGCGCTGCAGTACCAAAACAAGGGCGACGAGGCCAAGTTCCAAGAGTTCCTCGAGAAGTCGGGCCAACACTCGATGGCCGTCAACGCGTAACGGACGGCTTGTGCTAGACTTCTAGTCTCACGGGGGCGTGGCGGAATTGGCATACGCAGGAGACTTAAAATCTCTCGCCGCAAGGATTGTGGGTTCGAGTCCCACCGCCCCTACCATATGGAGCTTTCGAGCCCGTGTCCCCAAGGGATGCGGGCTCGTTTCTTTTACACGCCGGTGGGGCTCTAAGTTGCGGTGGAATAGTTCCTGTTTTGGCAGTTTACCAGCCCATTTAGGAACTATTCCACCGCAACTTAGGTTGGTGTTCCCACATTTTCCAATGGAAAAACGTGGCTGTCTCCCACATTTTCCGATGGAAAAACGTGGTTGTCTCCCACATTTTCCGATGGAAACTCCCAAATGGCCTTATACTAGCCGAGAGGGTTGGGAGGCAATATGCAGCGACAGCTTATGAGTGAACTTATCGCTTGGAAATCAAGGGCGAATCGCAAACCTCTCTTGCTTAAGGGAGCCCGCCAGACAGGAAAGACTTGGCTTCTTAACGAATTCGCAAGCCAGCAGTATCGAAACGTCATTCGTTTTGACTTTATGCTCGAGCCGAGCACACGCTCGCTGTTCGATGGGAACCTCGACCCCAAGCGCATCATCTCCCAGATAGAACTCCTACGTGGCCAAACCGTAACGCCGGAAGACACGCTCATCATCTTCGACGAGATCCAAGAAGCGCCACGCGGGATCACCTCGCTCAAGTACTTCAACGAGCTTGCGCCCGAATACCACATCGTAGCAGCCGGTTCCTATATGGGCCTCGCGCTCCGACGCGAAAACGAGTCATTTCCCGTCGGCAAAATCGACCAGCTCACCATGCGTCCCATGGGGTTTGCTGAGTTCGTTCGTGCCGTCGACGGCAACCCGCTCGCCGACGCCATCCTTGCCGCAGACATGAACCTTCTAGCAAACGTTACCGAAAAGCTCGAGCACTTGCTCAAGGAATACCTTGTTGTCGGCGGTATGCCCGAAGTTGTCTCCACTTTCGCCGAGACACGCGACTTCATCGAAGCCCGAAGGCTTCAACAGCAAATCATCGAGGCTTACGAATCCGATTTTGGCAAACATGCACCCGCCCGCATCGTCGAGCGCATGAGGTTGGTTTGGAAATCCCTTCCCGGCCAGCTTGCAAAGGAGAACAAGAAGTTTGTCTATGGCGCCCTTCGTCCCGGAGCGCGCGCACGCGATTTCGAGGAAAGCCTCCAGTGGCTCACGGACTACGGAATCGTTCATAAGGTGCCACGTGTTTCCGCTCTAAAGGCGCCGCTCTCGAGCTACGAAGACCTCTCGGGCTTCAAACTGTTCTGCATCGACACCGGCATCCTCGGAGCGCTCTCCGGTCTCTCTCCGGCCATCGTTCTTAACGGATCCGCTGTTTTTACCGAGTTCAAAGGTTCGCTGACCGAACAATACGTCGCGCAGGAGCTTTTGCTCCAGGACAAAACTCCCGCGTATTGGTCCTCTACCTCCGGCAATGCCGAAACCGACTTTGCCATCGACCATGCGGGAACCGTGCTTCCGCTTGAGGTCAAGGCGGCAGAGAACCTTAAAGCGAAGAGTCTGAAAGTAGCCTGCGAAAAATTCAAACTCGAGCGTTGCGTGAGGAGCTCCCTGGCGGCATATAGAGACGAGGGCATGCTCATCAATATTCCGCTTTGGGAGATTGGGCAGATCGACAAGCTGGCATAGGCGCTGTGGGGACGCCCCGCAAGGACTGTCCCCAGGTGCCGGCTGTTGAGTTGCGGTGGAATAGGGACTGTTTGGTGCCCGAAAGGGCGATTTTAGTCCGTATTTCACCGCAACTTATTTAGAGGGTGCTGAGCTCTGGGGTCCAGCCGATGGTGGGAGTCGCGCCGTCGAGGGTTTCGTTGATAGTGGCGGCCATGCCGGCGAGGAGGCTGTTCTCGCTTACGGTGAGCGCATCGTAGCCGCCGGCACGCATGAGCTCGCGGATCACCACGGCGCCGGCCAGAATCACGCCCGCGCGCTTGGGCTGCACGCCCGGCAACGCGGCAATGCCTGCAACATCCAACGCAGACATGCGCTCGATAGCGGCCGAAATCTGCTCCATCGAAAGCTCGCGCAGGTGCACAAAGTTCGAGTCGTACGGCTCCAGTTCGTGGACCAGCGCCACGAGCGTGGTAACGGTACCGCCCACCGCGACGAGGCGCTCGGCGCGCTCAAAGTCGACAGGCAGGCCCTCAAAGTAAGCCCCGAACTGCTCGCCCGCCCATGCGCCAGCGGCGGCAAGTTCACTGTCCGTTGGCGGCAGCGCCGAGAAAAACCGCTCCGTCACGCGACGGCAACCGATGTCCAGTGAGCGCGTTCCCTCCAGCGCAAAGACCCCGCGCTCAGGCGCATAGACGCCCGTCGCGAGCTCCGTGGATCCGCCGCCCGAATCGGCAACAATGATGCGCTCGCCGGCAAAGTCGTGCGCCACGCCAAAAAACGTCAGGCGTGCCT
>USAY01000096.1 GCA_900552755.1 uncultured Collinsella sp. | reverse complement strand
CCCTTGGGCGCCACGCTGGCGCACGCAACGACGCAATCGGTGGCGGGCACAACCTCGCCGCGGTCTTGCGTCTTGCCCGACTGCTCACCAACCCACACCTCGGAGCGGCCCTGGACACCCCACGTCTGCACATACTCGATAGCGCCCGTACCCTCGACCTTGAGCTTGGGCTCGATAACCGTAGCCTGAACCTCGTGCTTCTCGTAGGTGTTACGGCCATCCTTGACCGTCACCTTCTCGCCGCCCTCAAGCTCGCGGCTGTCCCATTTGCCCTGCTTCACGCGCTTGCCGTCGACCTTCACCGACAGCTTTTCGCCCCCATGGCGCTTGAGCACGCTGTCATCGACGGCCAGCAGGTCGCCTGCGTCGTAGGTGTCAGTCAACTCCTGGTCGTCGATGAGATTCTGCAGCGTAGAGCCCACACGCACCGCGGTCTTCTGGCCGTTGAGCTCCACGTCCACACTGCGGTTGACGTAGCCCACGACGGCAGCGATAAACAGCACGAGCGCACAACCCACGGCAATGAGCGCATAGGGCAGGCGAGACGAACGACGGGGCGTACGGCTGTTGCCGATGCGAGCGCTGCGGTCGCTAAAGCCGCGGCTATGGTTGAGATACATCGCGCCGGGCTTACGGTGACGCTTGCGCTGACCGCTGGGCAGCTGCCCCAGGTCGCGGCGCGCCGTCGGACGCGCACCCGAACGCCCGTTTAAGTTGGATCCGTTTTGGCGCATGTGCCCTCCCCCATAAACACAGCAAGCCGGAGCAACAGGTCTCCGGCTTGCCTCCCATCATTTGGTACGTCGCTATTTTGTAGCTTTTGACGAGCCTCCGCTCGCCTTTTGGTATTCGTCCTTAAAGGCCTTGAACATGCCGCGCGTCTTGCCGAGCTGCTTGCCCAGTGCGCGACTGCCCTTGTCCACGGCAACCGATCCCTTGTCGTCGAGCACCTTGGCGCCCTTTTTGACCTTGTCGCCCACCACGACGCTGGCCTCGGCGGCCTTGGCAGCCGCACCGCCCGAATACCCGAGCGACTTGACCTCGTCCGAAACGATCATTGCGCCGTCCGCATAACCGCGCAGCATCGTCGGCGGCACCTGCGTGTCACCGACCAAAACACTCGAAGCAGCACCGGCGGTCACATAGAATGCCTGCACGATGCCCGAACGCGGCTTGAACTCCACATCCGAGCAATAGCCCACGACGTCGCCCGATTCCGTGCGCACGTCCATACCGACCCAGATGATGCAATCGTCCAGGTTGATGTCGAGGCGCTTAGCGGCGGCGGCATCGTACGTGTCCTTGACGTCATCGACCGCAATGGCGCCCTCGTAGACACCAATGGCGTCGAGCGCTACGAATCGATCGGGGCGCTCGATCATGCCCGCGATATCGGACTGGCGGACCATAAAGCCGACCACGCGCGTACCGCCCGGGGTAAAGACCGGAAAGTGAATCTTTCCGAGCTTTTTAGGGCTGCGCGGTGTGCCGTCCTTTTTGGTACGCTTGTCCTCAGTAGGCTTGCGATAGATCTTGGCGCCGACAAAATCCCCGGCGCGCATTATGCCTCGGTCGAGGGCTCCGCAGCCTCGGTATCAGCCTCGACGGCGTTCTCGACCACGACGTCGGCGGCAGGCGTCACGTTGCCGCCCGAAATGGCGTCGTTGAGCTGCTCGCGCAGCTGGTCCATGCGCTCGCGGGCCAGGTCGACCTTGGCGCGCAGGTCGTCGGTCTTGGCGTCGACCATCGGGCCAAAGTCATTCACCGCAGCACGAGCCTCCTCGGCGCTGTGCTCGTAGGTGTCGCGCATATTGTCCCAGGCGTCGTTGGCGATATCGGCAGCCATGGCGCGGGTCTCGGCGCCCGAGCGCGGGGCCAGAGCAACGCCGACAATAGCGCCGGCAGCGGCACCAAAAAGTGCGCCGGAGACAAAGCTGAAAGTCTTACCCATGATCATTCCTCTCCTGCGGGCACGTCGGTGCCCACCGTTTGAATGCTGTCCATTATACCCGCAGCGCATCACTTGCCGCTCCGCTCATCTGCGTACGGCAAAGGCGCAGGTACGTGATGGTGATAAACGCGTAGGCCTACTCCTGGAGCATAGCCGGCATGGCCACCGTGGCACCCGGGTCCTCGCCGGCGCCGTCCACGAGCGGCAGGCCGCCCTCATGCGCAGGTCCTGCCGGAACCGTCGCAGCACCGCCAAAGACGGCAGCGGAGGCCTCGTGGTTCTCGGCAACCGCGCCCTCGGTATCAATCGCCACCTGGGGCTCGTCGTCAAAGTTGGGGACGCCCTGGGGCTCGGCGGGAACGGGCTCGGCGGTCGCATCGGCAACGAGCTCGGCGTCGACCGGCACATCGCCCTCGTCAGCGCCCTCGTCCTCGGCAGCATCTTCGCCGTTCGCAGCGGCGACGGCCTCGTGAGGATCCTTGCCCTCGGCCTCGGCGCGCATGCCCAACACCAGGTTGCGCAGACCCGCGACCGTGCCTTCCACGTCGGGGGCAGGCTGGTCGGCGTGCAGGTACGCCCAGTCCATCATAAAGGTGGCCGACGACAGCGCACCAATGGCCAGTGCGTCATCGGGGCACGAAAGCTCAACCTCAAAGACGCGCTCGTCGTGCTCGCTTACGCGCGTGCGGCCGCACGAGATGCTACCGGCAAGACCGGTCTCGTTCATGAGCTCAACCGTCACGTGCTCCAGCAGGTGGCAGAGCTCGGTCTGGCCCATGCAGTCCTGGAACTCGCGACCGGAATCACCCAGGCACAGGTGCTTGGCAATCGCCGGCACCAGGTAATACACGCGCGCCGTGGCCTCGATATCCTCCGAGGTCATGAGCGGCATGCCGGGGTTCACCAGCACATGCGCGCAGATCTTGTCCTCGCTGACGGTGACCTTAAGGATGTTGAACAGGCCTGCCATAACTCTCCCCTACTCTTCCTTGCCCTACTCGTCGCCATCGTGCGGATCCACAGAGCCCGCACCCGACGCCGCCGGCTTCTCTGCCGAAGACTCGGAATCCTTCTTATCGGTTTCGGCCGGAGCGATCACGCGAATGAGCGAGATGCGCTGGCCACGCATCGACTGAACTTTAAACTTGTACCCCGCGACCTCAAACACCTCTCCGATGTCGGGCACCGAGTCGCAAAGCTCCAAAATCCAGCCGGCGATGGTCTCATAATCATCGCTTTCCTCGAGCGGCCAACCAAGCTCAATCGCGTCATCGCACGAAAAACGCCCATCAACGAGCCACTCGCGGCGCGAAAGGCGCGTGAGATACTTGTTGTCGGGGTCGAACTCGTCCTCGATCTCGCCGACGATCTCCTCGACGATATCCTCGATGGTGATAATGCCGGCCGTGCCGCCGTACTCGTCCACGACCACCACGATCTGGTCGTGCGAGGTCTGCATCTCGGACAGTAGCGGCAGGATGTCCTTGGTGTCGGGCACAAAGGTGGCGTCGCGCAAAAAGCCGGCGATGGGCTGGTCACCCTTGCCGTCGAGCGCGGGTTGGATCAGGTCCTTGATGTGCGCAATGCCGGCGACGTTGTCGGGATCCTCGTGATAGACGGGGATGCGGCTGAAGCCGGTCTGGCGCATGGTGGACAGCACGTCGGCGACCGTCTCGTCGTCCTCGCACATGGTGGTGTCCACGCGCGGCACCATGACCTCGCGGGCAACGGTATCGCCCAAGTCAAAGATCTCGTGGATCATACGCTTTTCCTCGTCGAGCAGGTCGTCCTGCTCCGAGACCATGTACTTGATCTCTTCTTCCGAGACGTTTTGGCGGTCGTCGGCGCTCTTGATGCGCAGGATGCGGGCCAGGCCATCGGAGCAGGCGCCGGTCAGCCACACGAGCGGACGGGCGATCTTTTGGAAAAACGACAACGGTCCCACGACCTGCTTGGACACGCCCTCGGCATTGGCCAGGCCGATGCGCTTGGGGACGAGCTCGCCGATCACGATGGACACGAAGGCGACCGCGACGGTGATGATGACCGGCGCCAGGCCGCGCGCGATGGCGGAGAGCGGCGCGATGCCAAAGCTCATGAGCCACGTGGCGAGCGGGTCGGACAGACTCGTCGAGGCGACGGCGGACGAGGCGAAGCCCACGAGCGTAATGGCAACCTGGATGGTGGCGAGCAGCTGGTCGGAGTCGGCAGCCAGCTTAATGGCACGCTCGGCGCGCTTGTCGCCTTCCTCGGCCTCGTGCTCCAACACGGCGCGCTTGGCCGTGGTGAGCGCCATCTCGGACATAGAGAAGTAGCCGTTGATGAGGGTCAAAACGAGGGTGGTGATAAGGGAGATGGTTATGTCCATCGGGAGTTTCTCGAACCTCCAAGATTCGGGACGTCAGGTTAAAACGTTGATGGCGGATACGGCAATTGCACCGGCGCCCAAACGAGAACGCGGGCGCGCAGGCGTGGTCGCTAGATTACGAAGAGGATCACCGCCATGAACTGGAAGATGCTGCCGGCGAGCACCCACAGGTGAAACACGCTGTGCAGATAGCGCACGTTTTTGGCGATATAGAACGGCACGCCCGCGGTGTAGCACACGCCGCCGACGGCGAGCAGGGCAAGTGCCACGGGGTTGAGCAGCGCAACAAGTTCGGGCAGCTTAAAGACAACGAGCCAGCCCATCAGCAGGTAGACCAGGCCGCTTACCCAATGCGGCTGGCGCTCGCGTAGGAAGCACTCGAGGGCGATGCCGATGATGGCGATGGCCCATACGGCAAAGAACAGCACAGCGCCGCCGTCGTTTGCGAGCGTGATGAGGCAAAACGGCGTATAGCTGCCGGCTATGAGCAGGTAGATGCAGCTGTGGTCGATGATGCGAAACACGCGCTTGGCGCGCGCGGGCTGAATCGCGTGGTAGAGCGTGGAGGCTAGGTATTCGAGGATAATGCTGACGCCATAGACAATCGCCGCGGCCATATGGGCCGGGCCTCCGCCGCGCAGGGCGGCGAATACGATCAGGAGCACCAGGCCCGCGATACCCAGCAGGCAGCCGACACCATGGGTGACGGAGTTCATGATCTCCTCGCCCACCGTGTAGTGTGGAACGGCCGCGGTCTTGGGTCGCGGCTTAGAACTGTCGCTCGAATCGGACATGCCGGTTACATCCTCCAACGTAAAGAGTTCTCAACACTATATCAAAGCGTCTGGGTGCGTGCGAAATTTGCACCATACGTGACCCTTTGTTTACCCATTCTTTGCCTGTTGACGCATCAACGGCGAACGTCCATAATGCGCTTGCATTAAATGTTGATGTATTAACATCTTTAAGGAGAACAGTAAATGCCTCAAAGCGCACACCCTCATCGAAAGCTCAAGATAGCCGGCGTCGTTGCGTTGGCGCTCGTTGTCACGTTGCTCGGATTTGCCGGCAACTTTTTGTTTGACTTTGCCCTGAACCCCCAAGCGCCGTACACCATGAAGATGATGCAGGATAGCAAGAACGACAAAGAAGGTGAGCAGCCGGATGCCGAGGACACCGAGGCGCGGGCATGGTTTAAAGAGAATCGCGAGAGCAGCAGCCTCACCGCAGATGACGGAACCGAGCTTGCCGCTTGGTATTTTGCTGCGTCGGAGAGCACGCACGACTACGCCGTCTGCCTGCATGGATATACCAACGAGCCCATCGGTATGGCCCGATACGCCAAACGATTCCATGACCGCGGCATGAACGTACTCGCACCCGCCGCCCGTGCCCACGAGCGCTCCGGCGGCGACTATATCGGCATGGGCTGGCCCGAGCGCCTCGACATCGTCGCATGGATCAATCAAATCGTTCAGGCTGACCCCGAGGCGTGCATCCTGGTCTTTGGCGAGTCGATGGGCGCGGCAACCGCCATGAACGTCGCGGGGGAATCTCTGCCCGCAAACGTGAAATGCATTATCGAGGACTGCGGCTATACGAGTGTTTGGGACGAGTTTTCTCTGCAGCTCAAGGACGTGTTCGGCCTGCCCAGCTTTCCCTTGCTCGATGTAGCAAACTTGGTGTGCAACGTGCGCGCAGGCTACGACTTTCATAAGGCGAGCAGTGTGGAGCAACTCAAACACGCGACGGTTCCCATGCTGTTTATCCACGGCGACCAGGACACCTTTGTGCCGTACAGTATGCTCGACCAAAACTACGACGCGTGCGCCAGCAAGGTCAAGCAAAAGCTCACCATCCATGGCGCCACCCACGCCAAGAGTGCGCAAGTTGACCCCGAGCTCTACTGGAACACAGTCGACAACTTCCTCGACGAGTATTTTTAGGATAATAGTACGGTTTACTGGTCTATCTGACCCCCTAGCACTTCCGAAAAGCCGCCCGTGGGCACTGTGCTCACGGGCGGCTTTTGCTAACGCTGCGCTACAAAAGCGCTTGATTTGTCCAATAGCTAGACGCTACTTGACCTCGATGAGCTCGTACTCGCTCGTGCCCAAGCCGATCTTCTCGGCATGCGCGATGCACGCGCGCCAGTCGGTGTCGGGATGCGTAATGCAGAAGGGGTCGTGCGCCTGCTCGCCCTCCAGATGCTCGTGGTTATGCTCCATCTTGGCCGCGCTATCGGTGAGCTCGGTGTTGGGCAGCGGCTCGGACGCCATGACGGCATCGGCGCAGGCCTGGTCGATGGCGACCGGGTCGAAGCTCGCGAACATGCCGATATCGTTGACGATAGGTGTGTCGTTTTCGGGATGGCAATCGCAGTTGGGGCTGATATCCATAGCCAGCGAAATGTGGAAGCTCGGGCGGCCGTCGACGACGGCCTTGGTGTACTCGGCGATCTTGCAGTTGAGCACGTCGGCCGCGGCGTCATAGCCGGGCTTGATGCAGTCCTGGTTGCATGCCGCAATGCAGCGTCCGCAGCCCACGCAGCGATCGTGGTCGATAGCGGCCACGTGCACCGTGCGAGTAGCGCCGCTGGCAAGCTCGCGCTCGCGGGTGCCGTCGAACGAGACAGCGTTGTGCGCGCAGATCTTTTCGCAGGCACGGCAGCCAACGCAGTGCTCGGTCGAGACGTTCGGCTTGCCGGCGGCATGCTGCTCCATCTTGCCGGCACGGCTGCCGCCTCCCATACCCAGGTTCTTCATGGCGCCGCCAAAGCCGGCCTGCTCATGGCCCTTAAAGTGGGTGAGGCTGATCACGATATCGGCATCCATGAGCGCCTGACCGATCTTGGCCTCGCGCACGTACTCGCCACCCTCGACCGGGACGAGCGCCTCGTCGGTGCCCTTGAGGCCGTCGGCGATGATGATCTGGCAACCCGTGGCATACGGGGTAAAGCCGTTCTGATAGGCGGTATCGATGTGCTCGAGCGCGTTTTTGCGGCTACCCACATAGAGCGTGTTGCAGTCGGTGAGGAAGGGCTTGCCACCCAGCTCCTTCACGACATCCGCGACAGCGCGGGCGTAGTTGGGGCGCAAAAAGCTCAGGTTGCCCAGCTCGCCAAAGTGAATCTTGATGGCGACGAACTTGTTCTCGAAGTCGATCTGCTCAATACCGGCGTGACGAATGAGGCGCTTGAGCTTGTCGAGCTGGCTCTCGCGAGCATGCGTGCGCAGGTTGGTGAAGTACACCTT
>USAY01000095.1 GCA_900552755.1 uncultured Collinsella sp. | reverse complement strand
AGGATAATTTGCGCACGGGGGTCGAGCAGCGAGGCGCCAATCGCAAAGGCGTTGATCTCGCTGAGTGCGCCCGAGGCGAAGACCGACGCGTGGTAACCGATGCGGTGGTTGTCCGCCATGCTGGCGGCAAGGGCGCCCAGGAGAAACTTGGCCTCGTACATCTTGCCAAAGTACGAACGGACGCTTTGATGGGGAAGGCCGATGGAGCAGTTGAGGAACCGAACCCGGGGATACTCAACGGCAGCCCTGAGCGTATATTCCATTAGGCGGTGCGAGGTCGAGAAGATGACGTTTGCTCCATGTTTGACAGCCGTTTCCACGGCGGCGTAGAACACATCCGGATCGTGACAGTCCTCAAACGCCTCGGTGCGTACGATACCGCCAAAGTGCTCATCGAGATACTGACGCCCTTGGTCGTGCAGGCTGTCCCAGCTCGACGTCGCACAGGGGAACTCATGAATAAAAGCGATGCGCAGGGGGTTGGCCGCCGAATAGACGGTCTTGCCCATAAAGAAGTTGAGCACGCCGGAGGTGGACTTGGCGGGCGTCTCCTCCTCGTCGACGCTCGGTGCTTCGACAAGATCGACCTTGTCCTCGTCATTTTTGCCGGCAATGACCAGCTCGCGCCAGATCTTGCACAGGCGGTTTACGACGATATCCGTCGGCGTATCCAGCAGGCGGTCCTGGTTGTACACATTGAGGTAGACGAGCATGGCGTCGGCGGGCGTAATGTCCAGGTGATCGCCGCCTGCGCGAAGGTAGGCGCGCTTAAAGAGCAGGAAGGTGTGGCGCAGGTAGTCGACCTTTTTCTGCGGCCATTTTTCGATAAGGTTCTGACCGAGCATCTTGGCGAGCGTCTCGTAGCTTCCCTCACGCGAGAACTCGATCTCGTATAGGGGGCAGACGCGCCAAAACGCGCAGAACTCGCCGTACAGGCGGCTTTCGACGGAATCCCATGTGCCGGGGTAGAGACGGGTGACCTTGGCCGAAACCGTCGGAGCGTCCAGGTATTTGAGGACACTGACGCGTTTGTTGCCTTCCTGGACATAGAACCGATGCATGAACTCGGTGACGATGATGGGGTCGCGATAACCCTCGGTTACCTGGATGTCGTAGAGGTTGGACCACTTGCGGGCGAACTCGGTGCCAAACGGCAGCAGGGGCATAAAGTTGCATGAAAAGGCGGACTGACGGCCCTTGGTAACCGTACCGACGACCATTTCGAGCGGAATGTCTCTCAGGCCGACATTCTCTCGCTGGCCTAAGGGGAGCTGGGCAACCAAGCTATCGAGGTCCGTGAGGTACGGATACTCGCTTTGACTAATGGCGCGTCGACGTCCTTGCTCGCCGCGCTTGCGTGCTTGACGGTAGGCCTCTTCCATGATGTTGCTCCCTTAGTCGTTTAAACAACTATATGAACCATGGTACCACGAATGAAAACCACAACAAAGGTGCCTGTCCCCTTTGTGGTGGTTTAGGCAATGATGGGGGCGATGGCGCGGATGCAGGCGTCGGCAGCGGTGAAAGTGGTGCTGTCGTCGCTGACGATAAAGATGATCTTGCCCTTAATGCCAAAGTCGCCGATCTCGCTAAAGAGCACATACGGCTCCTTGTCAAAGCCCGAGATGGGAAGCACGGCGGCCTTGGTGGCGCTGGTCAGCTCGTCTGCCAGCGCGTCGAGCGAGGCCCACTTGGACGTGTCCTTTACGGCAACGGGCACAGCCACGCGCCCAAAGGGCATCAAATGCACGAGCGTGTTCTTGGAGATGTTGGAGTTGGGGACGATGATGGTCTGCCCGCAGGCATCTTCGATGGTCGTGTGGCGCCAGGTGATGTCCTGGACCACGCCCGACACGCCGCCGACTTCGATATTGTCGCCAGGCTTGATGATGCCCATAAACGTAACCTGCATGCCGCCAATAAGGTTTGACAGCGTGTCCTGAAAGCCGAGCGAGATGGCGATGCCGCCGACGCCAAGAGCGGCGACGAGCGCGTTTGCGTTAATGCCAAAGCAGTTGTCGAGGATAAAGCTGCCGCCGATCATCCAGATGACGGCGCGTGCGATGTTGATGAAGATGCTCGATGCCGGAAGCGGGTTGTCGTCGCGATTGAGCAGGTGACGCAGGGTCTTGGATACGACCTTGGTGGCGACGGCGGTGCCTATCGCCAAGATGACGGCCCAGATGATGTTGTGGACCCACCGTTGCTCAAAGAAATGAAGAATCGGCTCAAACAATTCCATGTAGGGAAAACCTCCTTATGATCGTCCAACCATGATACCCACCAAGAAGCCCGTCCGATCAAATTCGGACGGGCTTCTGTGCTCGATATAAGGTTTACGCGGCGGGGCTGTAAGGCCCGGCGGTGTAGCTTAGCGTCGACGCTTCCAGATAATGCCGAGCATGATGACGATGATGCCGCCGATAAGGCACGCGCCAACTACTGCCAGCGTGCGGTCTCCCGTTGTGGCAAGCTTACCGGTCGTCTTCTTGGTGATGACCTTCGTGGCCGTCGTGTCCGTCTTAGGCGAGGGCTTAGGCGTCGGGGCCGGTGTGGGCGTGGGGTCCACGGCAGCGGAGCCAAAGCTGATGGTGCCCGCGAGCGAGGCCATCTTGCTCTCCCAGCTGTCCTGCCCGATCAGTGCCCTCAGCGCCGCCTCGCACGTGCCCCACTCGGTGTACTTGGTGGCGTGTGCAAAGGTGGGAAAATCGGTCGTGTTGGTAATGATGTAGTTGTTGGTGGCGACGGTATAGGTCTTGGCGGGGTCGAGCGTGCTGCCGTCTTTGGTGAGTGTGGCACTCACAATGCGCTTGCCTTCGGGCTGCGTCCAATCAATCGTCACGTTGATGCCGCCAAAGGAGAGAACGCTGCCAGAGTCATCGCGCCACTTGTACTTGTCTTGCGCCTCCTGCTCGGTGTGACCGGCCGCCACATAAGCCTGCTGAAGCTCGTAGCTGTCGTTGCAATCGTCGCTGATTTGTAGCGAGTGCTCGAGCGCTGCGAGGAAGTCCGCGCCGGTCATGGTCCA
The DNA here is from genome assembly GCA_900552755.1 of uncultured Collinsella sp. Classification (GTDB taxonomy): domain Bacteria; phylum Actinomycetota; class Coriobacteriia; order Coriobacteriales; family Coriobacteriaceae; genus Collinsella. The sequence continues at coordinate 4,607 of USAY01000095.1, read as the reverse complement.
GGTCTCCACGGTGTTGCCGTAGGGCGAGATGGCGATGACGTTGCCGGCGGTCACGTTGCCCGCCGCGATGCCGCCGCGGATGCCGCCAGCGTTTTCGATAGCGAGGTCCGCGCCCGTCAGGTCAAGATAGGAGCTGCAAATCACGTGGCCGATGGTCTGGGCCTTGGTGGTGTCGCCCTCCTTGCTGGGACGGAAATCGGTGGTGCGCACCATTTCCCAACCATGCGTGCCTGCGGCGTCCTCGCCGTAGAAATAGTTGGTGGTGGATGTGCCGAGCACCTTGTTCGATTCGTTTTCAAAGGCCTCGTCGAGCGGCTTGATCTTGTTGCGGACGGCTTCAAGGTGGCTTTGGTAGTCGGAGCCCTTGTCGGGGTCTGCCAAAAGGTCGTTGACGTTCTTGGCGGTGTAGAGCTTCTCGTCGCTGCCGTCTGCAGGGACCGTGACCGTGTCATCGTCGGTCGTCTCGGTGCCATTCGTGTCGTACTTGTACGGAATGGAAAGCAGCCCCACCTCGGCAAAGGCGCTGCCTGCCTCAACAACGTGGATCGTCTTGCCGTCGGCTCCCGTCACCTTCTCGTTAAGGTTGATGTGCTCGTGGCCTGCGATAAGGGCATCGACGCCACGGAGTCGCGTGGCAAAGGTCTTGGCGTCGAGCGTGTGCGCGATACACGCAACAACATCGCAGCCCTCCTTGCGCAGCTGCTCTGCCTCGGCATTGATGGCGTTCGCGGCACCCGAGAACGACGTACCCGCGACCAGGTCCGCGCGCAGCGAGGAACCTAGCGACTCATCCATGGCACCCACGACGCCGACCTTGATTTTGTAGTCGAATGTGGAGTGATCTTCGCTATCCTCCCAGGTGCGATCGAGCGTCTTCGTGATGCTCGAGCTCCATACGCCGCTCGTAGACTTCGCGTTCGCGCAGAGCATGGCGAAGGGCGTGCCGGTGGTGCTGTAGCCGGTCATGGTGCGGAGTTTGTCCGCACCGTAGCTCCAGTCGTGGTTGCCTGGCGTGGTCGCGTCGTAGCCGTCGGCGTAGAAGGTGTCCATGAGCTCGGCGATGCTCTTGCCCTCGCTCATGGTGGCGAAGGACTGTCCGTGGAGGGTGTCGCCCGCATCGAGCAAAAGATCGGGGACGCTGCTTTGGGCGCTATAGAGAACCGCCAGTCCGTCAAAGCCCACAGTGCCGGTGCCCTTGCTTGCGTTGTAGCTGTACTTGTAGCTGCCGTGGATATCGTTGGTGTGCATGACGGCCACGGAGCCGTCAATAGCGGCGGGCAGGTTTCCCGCGAAAGCGAGGCTTGGGGTGCCTGCGAGCGCGCCGGCAAACAACGCGGCGGCCAACGCAAAGCGGGGGAGTCTTTTCATGGCAGTTTCCTTAGTCCTTAGCCAGAATGTCTGGTTGAATATCGGATTATCGACATAATATGCGAAAACCGCCGCAAGGGCGTCTGTCCCTTTGCGGCGGTTTTGACGTTTGCGCAGATAAAACCTACCAAAATAAACCTGTCCCTTTTTGGCAGGTTTTAGCTCAGCAGCATGCGGTCGTTGGCGAGCTCGCCTCCCGAGACCTCCTCGAACTTCTGCAGCAGGTCGGCTACGGTGAGCGACTTCTTCTCATCGCCCGCCACGTCGTAGATCACGTGGCCTTCGTGCATCATGATCAGACGGTTGCCCAGACGGATGGCGTCGTTCATGTTGTGCGTGACCATGAGCGTGGTCAGGTGGTTCTCGTCGACGATCTCCTCGGTCAGGTTAAGCACCTTAGAGGCCGTCTTGGGGTCGAGGGCCGCGGTGTGCTCGTCGAGCAGCAGCAGGCGCGGCCTGGTGAGCGTGGCCATCAGCAGGGTGAGTGCCTGGCGCTGGCCACCCGAGAGCAGGCCGACCTTGGCGTTGAGACGCGTGTCCAGACCAAGGTCCAGGCGCTTGAGCAGCTCAACGTACTCATCTTTCTCGGCCTTGGTGACGCCCCACGAAAGGCCGCGACGCTGGCCGCGACGCTTGGCGAGGGCCAAGTTCTCGGCGATTTGCATGTCGGCAGCGGTGCCGCGCATGGGGTCCTGAAACACGCGGCCCAGGTACTTGGCGCGCTGCGACTCGCTCAGGCGCGAGATGTCGGTGCCGTCGAGCTCGATAACGCCCGAATCGAGCGGGTACACGCCGGCGATCATGTTGAGCAGCGTGGACTTGCCGGCGCCGTTGCCGCCGATCACGGTTACAAAGTCGCCGTCATTCAGGGTGAGGTCGACGCCGGTGAGCGCGCGCTTCTCGGTGACGGTGCCCTTGTTAAAGGTCTTTTTGACGTGCGAGAGCTTAAGCATCTGCCTCATCCCCCTTCGTGTAGGAGCTGCGGAGCTTATAGCGCTCCCAAACCACGGGCACGCACAGGGCCACGGCGACGATCACGGCGGAGAGCAGTTTCATGTCGTTGGCGTCCATGCCCATTTGCAGCACGATGGCGCGGATAAGGAAGTAGACCACGGAGCCAAAGACGGCGGAGGCAAGACGGACGCTAAACTGCGTGAGGCCGCCGGGCAGCAGACGGCCGAGCACCTCACCGATAACAATGGCGGCAAGACCGATAACGATGGCACCGGTGCCCATACCAATGTCGGCATACTTTTGGCTCTGGCAGATGAGCGCGCCCGAAAGGCCGATGAGGGCGTTGGAGAGCACAAGGGCGATCATCTTGGTGGAGTTGGTGTTGACGCCCAGGGCGCGGATCATGTACTCGTTGTTGCCGGTGGCGCGCAGCGCCGAGCCAATCTCGGTGCCAAAGAACCAATACAGGATGGCAACGATAGCCACGGCGAGCAGGATGCCCAAGATGATGGCAACGGTGGACTGCGGCAGGCCGGTCATATTGCTGACGGCCGAGAACACGGTGCCCTTGGCAAGAATGGGCGTATTGGACTTGCCCATGATGCGCAGGTTGATTGACCACAGACTGATCTGGGTGAGGATTCCGGCGAGGATCGCGGGAATCTCAAAGACGGTGGTCAAAATGCCCGTGACGGCACCCGCGATGGCGCCGGCGCACATACCGGCCAGCACGGCGAGCAGCGGGTCGACGTTGTTATTGACGATGAGCACAGCGCAGACGCAGCCGCCGAGGGCAAAGCTGCCGTCGCAGGTCATATCGGGAATGTCGAGCAGGCGGAACGTGATAAACACGCCAAGCACCATAATGCCCCAGAGGACGCCCTGCGAAACGGCGCCCTGCAATGCAATGAGCATGCTTCATACCTCCTAGGATAGGGTGGACACGTGATTCACCATAATAGCGGTAACAATGCATAGAAGAGTTACGGACAGACGTTTTGTTTTACCTGAAACAAGCAGGGCGGACGCCGGTCTACAGCGCCCGCCCCTGTGGCTCAGATATTGAATAACGCGGCTAAAGCGCGAGCACGGGCTCTAGACGCATGCCGCGTATGGCATTACGCGTCCAGGGCGGAAAGGTCGATGCCCAGGGCCTCGGCCATTTCGTCGTTCTTGACGACGACCAGGTCCTTGCTCGAGAGGTGCTTGATCGGCATGTCTTCGGGCTTGGCCTTGCCCTTCAGGATCTTAACGGCCATCTCGCCCGCGGCGTAGCCCAGGTCCTCATAGTTGATGGAGAGGGTGAACAGGCCGCCGGCCATGCACATACCCTCCTCGCCAGTCACGAAGGGAAGTTTGTTCTCCTTGCAGATCTGGCCCACCTGCGAGGCGCCCGCGGCGATGGTGTTGTCGGTGGGGGAGTACAGCGCGTCGACCTTGCCCACGGCAGACTCGACGACGGACTGAATCTCGTTGGAGCTCGAGACGGTGAAGTCAGTGTACTCGAGGCCCAGCTTGTCGAGCTCCTTCTTGGCGGCCTTGATCTGGACGTCGGAGTTGGACTCGGCGGTGCAGTAGAGCAGGCCGACCTTTTTAACGTCGGGCAGGACCTTCTGCATCATCTCGAGCTGCTCGGCGACCGGGGTGAGGTCGGAAGCGCCCGTGACGTTGGTGCCGGGCTTGTCGTTGTCCTGGACCAGGCCGGAGGCGGCGTAGTCGGTGATGGCGCAGCCCACGATGGGGATATCGGCCGTGGCGCCGGCGGCAGCCTGCGCGGCGGGCGTGGCGATGGCATAAATCAGGTTGACGTTGTCGCCCACAAACTTGTCGGCAATGGACTTACACGTGGACTGGTCGTTCTGGGCGTTCTTCTGGTCGATCTTGACCTTAAGGCCGCTCTCCTTGATGGCCTTGACAAAGCCGTCGTTGGCGGCATCGAGTGCGGAATGCTCGGTGAGCTGCAGAACGCCGATGGTGTAGTCGGAACCGGCGGCAGCAGAGCCGGAACCAGAGTTGCCGCCGCATCCGGCGAGCGGGGCGAGCGCGAGCAGGCCGGCGGAGACCAGAAGGCTCCTGCGACTGATGGTGATGTCCTTCATATCATTACCCCCAGTATAAAAATGGCTGGAAACACTGCACTGGGACAAAGTGCAAGTGGAACTATAGTAGCGCTGATGTCCATTTTTACAACAGCCTGGCGGGTTTTTAATACAGAATCGGATGGGCGGTACGGGTAGTCGAATGGGCGGCGGAGGGTCTTATGCGGCGGAGGAGGCGTCGTCCTC
>USAY01000094.1 GCA_900552755.1 uncultured Collinsella sp. | reverse complement strand
GCTCGAGCGTACGCTCAACACCATGTGCGGCACCACGACGACCAAGCGTCGCCGTACGCTCACGCACGGTCGCCAGCTGGTGCTCTCAACACTGCAGAACCATCCCGAGCTTGCCCAGAACATGCAGGTGAGCACGCCGGAGTGCGATTTTGACAAGTGCACGTCGTGCGGCGAGTGCGTCAATGTATGTCCCACGTTCGCCTGCGATTTGGTGGGAAGCGGCCGCTTTGCGTTGGAGTCCACGTATTGTTTGGGCTGCGGTGCCTGCGTCAAGGTGTGCCCCGAGCATGCGCTCAAGTTAGTTGAGCACGACGCGTCCAATCTGGTCGTCGTCGATCCCGAAGCCGAGGAAAAGGCCGCCCAGAAGGCTAAGGCCCACGAAGAAGCCCAGAAGGTCAAGGCCGAGGCAAAGGCCAAGCTTGACAAGATGCTCGACCAGGTGGAAAAGCTCGCGGACTAGTCAGCGACCTCTATCTCTGCTTCATTCGTGCCGCCGTGGCGTCCGGATTCGCCCAGATGCTGCGGCGGCGCTATACTTATGCAGTTTGAAATGCTTGTACCAAAAGGAGCTGTCGTGTCCCTTTCCATCGGTATCGTGGGCCTGCCCAACGTGGGCAAGTCGACGCTGTTCACCGCGCTTACCAAAAAGACTGGCCTTGCCGCCAACTATCCGTTTGCCACGATTGATCCCAACGTGGGTATCGTCGACGTGCCCGATAGCCGCCTGCAAAAGCTCGCCGACATCGTCAACCCGGGTCGCATTGTGCCGGCGACGGTCGAGTTCGTCGACATCGCAGGTCTGGTGAAGGGCGCTAACGAGGGTGAGGGCCTGGGCAACCAGTTCTTGGCAAACATCCGCGAGACCGACGCCATCTGCGAGGTCGTGCGCTACTTTAAGGACCCCAACGTCATGCGTGAGGTGGGCCGCACGGGCGAGTTCGTCGACCCCGCCGGCGATGCCGACACCATCATGACCGAGCTCATCCTGGCCGATATGGGCACGCTCGAGAAGCAGCTGCCCAAGCTCGAGAAGGAGGCCAAGCGCGACAAGGAGCTCATGCCCAAGTTCGAGGTCGCCAAGCGTCTGCTTGCCTGGCTCAACGAGGGCAAGCGCGCCGCATCCATGGAGATGACCGACGAGGAGCGTGCCGCTGCCAAGGGCCTGTTCCTGCTCACCATGAAGCCCATCCTGTATGTGGCCAACGTAGATGAGGACATGCTCAACGAGGACTTGGCGCCCATCGACGGCGTCAAGCCGCTGCCGATCTGCGCCAAGATTGAGGCCGAGCTTTCCGAGCTCGATCCCGAGGATGCGGCCGACTACCTGGAGAGCTTGGGCCTGGAGCAGCCCGGTCTGGACGTGCTCGCGCAGGCGGCCTATAAGCTGCTCGGTCTGCAGTCGTTCTTTACGGCCGGCGAGATGGAGGTCAAGGCCTGGACGGTTCGTCAGGGCGCGACCGCCCCGCAGGCCGCCGGCGTCATCCACACCGATTTTGAGCGCGGCTTTATTAAGGCCGAGGTCATTGGCTATGACGACTACATCGAGCTCGGCGGTGAGCAGGGCGCCAAGGCCGCCGGCAAACTGCGTATTGAGGGCAAGGACTATGTCATGGCCGATGGCGACGTCGTGCACTTCCGCTTTAACGTGTAAGGGCGACGCATATGTTTAAATACGGCAAAAAAGCTGGCTACATGGGTATTGCTCTGCTCGTACTTGCGGTGATTCCGCTGGTGGTCGCAGCGTGCGTTATCCCCAACATTGGTCCCGAGGTGGCAACGAAGTTTAACGCCGCCGGCGAGGTGACGCGCTGGGGCAAGAGCTACGAGTTGCTGGCGCTGCCGGTGCTCAACCTGCTGCTGAGCGTGGCGACATACTTTACGGCGGGACGTCAAGCTAAAAACAATGATGACTCCGCCGCCATGGCGCGCATCGTGTGCGAACGCTACCTGCGCAACGGTTGCATTACGGGTGTGTTCCTCAACGTGATCAACGTTTACTTTATGTACTCGGCGATTACCGGAACGGGCTTTGGCTTTGGTTTCTAGCTTGTCCTTTTAGGCAACGAGTCTGCACACATATTCGATAGCTGCTGCGAGGCCGCCGCTCGATCGTGGTTTAAAGACCATGTCGGCGGCGGCCTCGTTTTCGTATCCGGCGCCGCGAAGGGCGAGTGCGATACCGGCTTCCAGGAGAAGGGGCAGACCGCGTTGGCTGGTTGCGATCACGGCAGCCTGATTGAGCGAGCAGCTGTGCGCCTGGCATTGGATAGCAAGTTCACCTTGCGCCGGGCAAGGGACCAGAACGGCGGCGACGCGACTTGATAGCAATGCAAATGCTGTGCGCTCATCGGGCGAAAGGCATTCTGATTCAACGACGACGAGCTTGGGCGGCGCGCTGTTTGTGCGAGGCGTGGCTCGGTACATGCGGACCGAAGAACCCGACATAGAAAACTCCTGTGTATTCGGCAAAACGTAAACTATAGTTTACGTTTATGTTCGGCTCCATTTCAAACTCGGCTGCATGGACGAACGTGCGAAACAGATTCTTGGTAGGCGGGTCGAAGAGACACGCAGAGACCTTGGTATCTCCAAGGTTGATTTTTGTGTGGCGACAGGAATCAGCCGACCCTACCTCGACCGAATCGAAGATGGGACGGCAAATTTCACGCTCAAGGTTCTATTTAAGATCGCACCCGCACTCGGTATGACGGTGTCAGAGCTTCTTGAGGGTATCGAATAGGGGATGCCCGCCGACAGCTGAATTACGCCATCGGGATGCGGTCGTGGTTGACTTGGCTGTAGAACAGACGCTGAATCTCAGCCGCATCGCGTGACTGGCCGAGCGCCCACATGGTTTTGGCCACGAGCGTCTCGGTGGTCATGTCATCGCCGCGCAGAATGCCCGGATGATCGGCGTAAGCACGGCCAACCTCATAAACGCCCAGATCGAGGCCCTCTTCGGGGACCTGCGTGGTCATAACGACGGTGCGGCCCGAATCGACCCAGCGGAAAATTGCCTCTTGGAACGACTCGCCCGACTCACCAAACTCGGGGATACCGCCAATGCCAAAGGTCTCTAGAATCACGGCGTCGTAGCTATCGGCTAGGGCGTCGAGGATGCCCGGGTTTACGCCGGGCGTAAGCTTGAGTACAAATACGCGCGGGTCGATGCTGTCGTAGAAATGCACCGGGTTTTCGCCCTGATGCGTACCGTGAAGCCCGTTGCGCACGATGCGGCCGTTGCGGATATAGGCGATGGGCGGATAGTTGACGCTAATGAACGCGTTAAAGCTCATGGTGCGCTGCTTGCGGGCGCGCGTGCCGGCAATGGCGACGCCGCCAAACACGATCGAGACGTCGTGCGAGTGCTCATCGAGTGCATAGAGCAGGCTTTGGTACAGGTTGAGCTTGGCGTCGGTGAAGGGGTTGCCCATGGGCTTTTGCGAGCCAGTGAGCACGATGGGCTTGGGGCTGTCCTGAATCAGGTAGGAAAGCGCTGCCGCGGTGTAACTCATGGTGTCGGTGCCGTGCAGAATCACGAAGCCGTCGTGGTCGGCATAGCCCTCGACGATGACGTCGCGGATCCGCATCCAGTCACTCGGGCGCATATTGGTGCTGTCGATGTTCATGGGTTGCACAATGTCGAGCTCGCAGAGGCCCGAGATCTCGGGGACGCTCTGGGCGAGCTCCTCACCGGTCAGGGCGGGGGAGAGGCCGTTGCCGTCCTCGGTCGATGCGATGGTGCCGCCCGTGGCGATGAGAAGGATGCGCTTCATGCTGGTATTCCTATCGTATTTGCCGCCCCAGAGGCGGAGTCGTTCGGCAGTATTGTGGCACAGGGCGTCCAATGTTCAAACGTATTACATCATCTGTAACGTTTGGTAACACTTCAATTGCCGTCAAATAGGGACCCAGGTCGTGCGTTTGCCGTGCGCTGATGGCTGCGAGGGACGAGAAACCCCATATAACGTGTACACTATGGAGGTTATTTTCGTTCATTCACGCGGGTGGGCACCGGCTCCCCGCCAACAAGAGGGGGAACCATGGATCAAAAGGCTTCCGCAAAGGTCCTCGTACTCGACTTTGGTGCGCAGTACGGTCAGCTCATTGCCCGTCGCGTCCGCGACCTCAACGTGTATTCCGAGATTGTCCCCTGTGACATCTCGGCCGACGAGATTCGCGAGATGAACGCCTCTGCGCTCATCCTTTCCGGCGGCCCGGCTTCTGTGTATGCCGAGGACGCTCCGTCCATCGATCCTGCCATCTTTGACCTGGGCCTTCCCGTCCTGGGCTTTTGCTACGGTCATCAGATCACGGCCGTGACGCTCGGCGGCAAGGTCGGCCACTCTGAGGTGGGCGAGTATGGCCGCGCCACCATCACGCGCACGGCTGGTGCCAAGCTCTTTAACTCTACGCCCATGGAGCAGACCGTGTGGATGAGCCACCGCGACGCCGTTTCCGAGGTGCCCGAGGGCTTTACCGTTACCGCCAGCACCGACGTGTGCCCGGTTGCCGCCATGGAGTGCGTCGAGCGCAAGATTTTCACCACGCAGTTCCACCCCGAGGTCAAGCACTCCGAGTACGGTCAGCAGCTGCTGAGCAATTTCCTGTTTGAGATCTGCGGCCTGGAGCCCAACTGGAGCATGGACAACCTGGTCGAGACCATGACGGCCGAGTTCCGCGAGAAGGTCGGTGACGACCGCGTGATTCTGGCCCTGTCCGGCGGCGTCGACTCCTCCGTCGTGGCTGCGCTGGGCGCTCGCGCCGTGGGCAAGCAGATGACCTGCGTGTTCATCAACCACGGCCTGCTGCGCAAGGGTGAGCCCGAGCAGGTGGAGGAGGTCTTCACCAAGCAGTTTGACGTCGACTTTATCCACGTCCACGCCGAGGACCGTTATGCCGAGCTTCTGGCCGGCGTGACCGAGCCCGAGGAGAAGCGCCGCATCATCGGTACGCAGTTCTGGAAAGAGTTCTTCGCCGTGGCGCAGCAGCTCGAGACCGATGGCAAGCCGGTCAAGTACCTGGCTCAGGGCACCATCTACCCCGACATCATCGAGTCCGGCGCTCGCAAGACGGGCGGCAAGACGGCCACCATCAAGAGCCATCACAACCTGATCCCGTTCCCCGAGGGCGTGCACTTCGACCTTATTGAGCCGCTCGACCACTTCTTTAAGGACGAGGTCCGCGCGCTTGGTCTGGCGCTCGGACTGCCGGGTCACATCGTGTTCCGCCAGCCTTTCCCGGGCCCGGGTCTTGCCATCCGCATCATCGGCGCGGTCGACAAGGAGAAGCTCGAGATCCTCAAGAACGCTGACGCTATCGTGCGCGAGGAGCTCGACGCCTACAACCAGCGTCTGTTTGAGCAGACTGGCGAGCGCAACTCCGAGCACAGCTGCTGGCAGTATTTCGCGGTCCTGCCCGACATCAAGTCCGTCGGTGTTATGGGCGACGAGCGCACCTATCAGCGTCCGATCATCCTGCGTGCCGTCGAGTCCAGCGATGCCATGACCGCCGACTGGGCCAAGCTGCCCTACGACGTGCTGGCCCGCATTTCCGGCCGCATCGTGGCCGAGGTTCCCGGCGCCAACCGCGTGTGCTACGACATCACGTCCAAGCCGCCCGCGACCATCGAGTGGGAATAGTAAATAGCTCTTTGCGAGGGAGGTCGGATGCGGCCTCCCTCGTTTTTTATTTGCGTGCCATGGATGCTTGTGCATTGTGGTGTATGTGGTACATGCAAACCAGCCACGCAATCTCTCAAGCTGTTTAGCTGGGATTATTGTTTGCTGGTATTTTTTAAAGTGTTTTCAATTACCGAAGTAACGCCATCAATTTATTTCAATTAATGCTGACCGGCAGATCGCGTCCGGCCGCAAGAGGCCGCTCGGACTGGTACTCAAAATGTACTCACGACGTTTTGGGTATCGATTTGCAGGTACTCACAGACGGCAAAAACGGGTGTCTACCTCGATATATTCGTTATCCCCAACGATTCCTCAACGAATACTGACTAGTGATTGAGTGCTTCATGGCTCAAATTATCTACGTAATTACGTAATTACGTATTCTGAAGTAAAATGATTTCAATCAATTAAGGAACGTAGAACAGGTCAATTCGGAGGGACGACCATGGAGGAAGATCAGGCTGTTCATGCCGAAAGGGAGCTGGATAAGTTCACGCTCTCGATAACCCGCGAGGATAAGCGGGCTCTTAAGTCCTATGCCGCGCGTCAAGATAAGACAGTGGCTAAAGTCCTGCGCGAATGGATTGACGAGAAGTGCAAGGGGGAGAAGTGATGTCTCAGACAGCGCAAGCAGTCGTTCAGAACCTTGTTGATCGCGCTGTCAAACTGGGCGATCGTCAGCTCGCTGCCGACATCCGCGCCTTTGCGGCGCAGCGCCAGTTTGGGCTTGTATTTGGACACAACCGTCCAGAACGACTTCGCCTTTATGGCAAACCTATCATGAAGGGCGATGTCGTACAGGTACTTCCCGAGCGTGGTAGAAAAGAGGACTCTAACTCCCAACTGCTATGGTTGGTAAATACCGTTCGGGGGGGGGTTGCTGATCTAAAGCCATACCAATCGCCCTCATATGACGAAAACGAATGCGAGCCCCGCTCCGTTGCTGTCGACGATGCCGTGCCTGTCGCTGAATATGACCAGCCGATTTATGCCGGCCTCAAAGAGACTGGGCGTGTCGAGCGCGGTGGCGATAAGCCCTATCAGGTTGTCATCAACGGCGAAAACTACCATGCTCTTGAAACCTTAGCCTTTGCCTATGCAGGCAAAGTGGACTGCATATATATTGACCCACCCTATAACACCGGTGCCCGCGACTGGAAATACAACAACGATTACGTCGACGGCTCTGACGCCTATCGCCACTCCAAGTGGCTCGCTTTCATGGAGCGCCGCCTCAAGCTCGCCAAGCAGCTGCTCAATCCCAACGATTCCGTACTCATCGTGACGATCGACGAGAAGGAGTATCTGAGATTGGGGCTGTTGTTGGAGAGCGTGTTCAACGGCGCAAAAATACAAATGGTGACATCTGTAATTAACCCTAAGGGCAACCGTTGTTAGCGCCGGGCGATTTTAGCCGCTAATAGTCAAACTATTTTGACCAATCCCGGTCACCGAATAATGGCCACCGTGCCTCCCCGCCGCCACTACGCTGGTGGTGCCAACACGCCGGCGTTAGGAGGACCATTGAGGTGAACGAGAGACACGATGACCTACAGGAGATTATAGACGCGGCGCTCCGGGAGATGGCCGCGGAGGAGGGCGACGGGTTCGACCCGCAGGCATGCAACCTCGCGGAGTTCTGCAGGAGGACGGGGCTCACCCGCTCCCGCGCGAGGACGGTCAGGGCACACGGGTTCAGGGCCCTGCCCCACGGGAACAGCGGGAGGAGGGCCGCGCCGGGCGTGCTCGCCGGCCACACCGGCCTGGTGGACGACCTCCTGCGGAAGGGCGTCACCAACTCGCAGGTGATATTCGAGCGGCTGCTCGGCCAGGGCTACGCCGGCGGCCTCACCACGGTGAAGACCTATATCGCCGCGCACCGGGACCTCGTGCCCGCGAAGAGGCGGCAGGTGGCCCCGCAGGGCTGCCGCGGGCAGTGAGTATTTGCTCGCTTGAGCACTGTTGAATATCGCGAAACAGCACCGCCGATAT
>USAY01000093.1 GCA_900552755.1 uncultured Collinsella sp. | reverse complement strand
GGGTCGCCCATGCCCACGTCGTTAACCACCAAGACGGGCAGCAGCACCACGGCAAACAGCAGCGCAACGTATTTGATGTACGTGAGCGGCTTTAGCTTTTTCGTGGAAAGCTTTTTGCCGGGAATCTTATGAAGCAGCTCCTGCAGCCAGCCAAACGGGCACAGAAAACCGCATACAAAGCGTCCCATCAGCACACCGAGCAAAATGAGCGTACCGGTAACATAGTAAGAAAAGTTGAACTTGGATGAACCTACCACCGACTGGAACGACCCGATGGGGCACGCACCCGATGCCGCGGGGCACGAATAGCAATTAAGCCCAGGTACGCAGACTGTTTTTCCCGCGCCCTGATAGATGCCGCCTTTGGCAAAGTTTGGCAGGTGAATGTTGGTGATGAGCGTCGCCGTCGCCTGAATGAATCCGCGAAATCGGGCCAAAACATGCGACGCAGTGTTTTCTCTTTTATCCAATTCCGATACACTCCAAGCACAGCCTAATCGCTTTGGCCAGCACGGCATCCGCCTCGCCACGCATAACGCCAAAGCACACCATGGCAATTCCGACGATCAACAAAGCGACCTGTACCACGGGTTTTACCACTTTGAACAACCTGACCACTCCTTTCGTTACGCGACCATTGGACCATATCGACTATAAAATCCGTGTTAAGCGCGATTTGGAATGTGCAAGGAGACTGTTATGCGTATTTTGATCGTCGAAGACGAGCGAGCACTGTGCGACACGATCGCACGCAGCTTGCGAAACCTGACATACAGCGTCGACTGCTGTCACGACGGACAGGAGGCGCTCGACCTACTGGACGTTGAGGCCTTCGACCTCGTGGTACTCGACCTCAACCTTCCCCGCATCGATGGCATGACCGTGCTCAGGGAACTTAGGAAAACTGACTGCGAGACGAAGGTACTGATTCTGTCCGCGCGTGGCGAAGTATCCGATAAAGTCGCCGGACTCGATACCGGCGCCAACGATTACCTTGCCAAGCCGTTCCATCTGGACGAGCTTGCGGCAAGGATTCGCAGCCTTACCCTCAGACGCTTTACACAAAGCGACATAGTTTTAACCTGCGGAAAGCTCCGCTTTGACACCAAGGCGCGCATCGCTTCCGTGGACAGCGAGGCTCTATCTCTTACGCGCAAGGAAACGGGAATCTTGGAATACCTGATGCTTAATCAGGGGCGTCCGGTAAGTCAAGAGGAGCTTATGGAGCACGTTTGGGATAGCACCGTGAACAGCTTTAGCAACGCAACCCGCGTTCATATCTCGTCACTCCGAAAAAAGTTGCGCAGCGCTTTGGGATACGACCCGATTCGCAATCGGATTGGAGAGGGCTACGTTATGGAGGATGGCGAATGAAAGGGCTTTCGCTGCAATGGCGCATAACGATCATGACGGCACTGCTGACGTGTGCGGCGTGCGTGCTGACGAACTGCCTGGTCGGCTATACGGGCATGCGCTACATGGATGCCATCGGCAGTGACATCTCGGCCTTTAACGCAACCGGTGAAGATTCGCCCCAAGCGTTCGATCCAACGAAAGCGACCCTCGATGAAAAGGTCACGATCGTCGTAAACGACGCACAAGAGTCTTTCGGCACGACAACCTGGTACATCACGGCTGGAGTCACACTCCTTGGCGGCGCGCTGGCATACTTTGTGAGCGGCCGTGCACTCAAACCGCTACGGGCTTTTGCAGCCCAGGTTGAGCGCGTGCAGCCTGACAACCTAAGCGAAATTAAGCTCAGCAAAGATGTACCCACCGAGCTACAGCGATGCAGCGCCTCATTCAACGACATGATCGCCCGTCTTGGCGAAGGGTTCTCTGCACAGCGTCAGTTTACCGGCAACGCCGCACACGAGCTGCGCACCCCGCTCGCCCTTATGCAGGCACAGATTGAACTATTCATCTCCGAGCATTCCGGTTTGCAACCCGAAACAGCCGAGTTGCTTAGCCTGTTACAAGAACAAACCGAGCGCATGTCTCGAATGACCAAGGTATTGCTCGAGATGAGCGAGCTCCGCAGCGTTCCTTGCGATGACGATGTTGAACTTGGCCCCTTGTCCGAAGAGGTCCTCACCGACCTTGCGCCACTTGCCGAAAATAAGGGCATAGCCCTCAATTGTGCTGGAGACGCTTTAGTAATCGGGAGCGACACGCTCCTCTATCGGCTGGTGTTTAACCTGGCTGAAAACGCCATCCGTTACAGCCGCTCCGACTCGACTGTCAACGTCTCCATCAGCGACAGCGACAGCCACGTGCTCCTGCGAGTCAAAGATGAGGGCCCGGGAATACCCAAGCAGTGCCAAGAGAGCATCTTCCAGCCGTTCTTTCGTCTAGACAAATCCCGCAGCAGGGCATACGGCGGCGCGGGACTCGGACTAGCACTCGTTTGGGAGATTGCAGCGCTTCACGGTGGCGCTGTAGAGGTCGAAGCAAGTTCCGAGAACGGGACCACCATGCTCGTAAGCCTTCCAAAACGATCCGAAGCGTTAACCGAACAGTAAAACGAAAGGGGTCCCGAGCAACAGGAGTACAATTGCTGCTATTGTTGCCAGCTGTTGGGAGATGGAAGATGGACTGCGATGGCTACCCATGCGTTCCCATGCCGTTGATGTGCACCGCCTTTGTGCCGGGACAGATTGACGCTGCGGTTGCAGGCATTTCCGACCCGGATTCGCGCGCCATCGCCACGGCAGAAGCGCTGTACTTTCGCGGACAGGCCACCCTCGCTGCCAAGACGGCGCGCCCCTATCTTGACGCCACCGATCCCGCGCTGCGCTATTCCGCATGCTTTATCTGCGGATATGCCAGCCTGTCGCTCAACCGTATCGCCGATGCCCGCCGTTGCCTTGCGGGCATCCTCGATACGCCGGCCGACGAGGAATCGCCCGCCGTCCACGCCACGCATATCCTGTTCGCCTCGGCCGCGAGCGTCCTGCTGCACTTGCCTTCCCCGTATTCCGCCGAAGAGTTTTATCCGCTTGCGGCGCATCTGCCCGAAGGCCTGCGCCTGTTCGCCAGCTACGTGATGGCGCATGCCCTGTACCTGCGCGGCGAATATGGCCGCAGTCTGGGCATGGCGGAAAACGCCCTGATCATGAAACAGGGGAGTTATCCCATCTCGGAACTGTTCCTGCACCTGGCAGCTTCCATGGCATGCATGAGCCTCAAGGACATCGACACCGCAAAAACGCACTTCGGAGCTGCTTGGAACATTGCGCGCCCCGACGGCCTCATCGAGCTCATCGGCGAGCACCACGGCCTTTTACAGGGGCTCATCGAGGCGTGCCTAAAAACGCAATACCCTGACGACTTCGCGCACATCATCGAGATCACATACCGCTTCAGCTACGGTTGGCGGCGCATCCACAACCCCGATTCGGGTGAGGACGTGGCCGACGACCTGACGACCACAGAGTTCACCATGGCCATGCTCGCCTGCCGCGGATGGACCAACGCCGAAATCGCACGCCATATGGGAGTATCGCCGGGCACTGTCAAAAACCGCCTATCCAGTGTGTATGCAAAGCTTGGCATCGGCACGCGCGCCGAACTGGTCGCGCATATGCTGCGTTAGCGGCCAGACTGCCTAGCGCAGCATGCGCGCTCCGGAGCCCCGGCGCTTCACTCGCTCAAATTGGACATTTTGACCCTTGAACGGCACTACCGCCACGGGGCGCCTTCTCGCAAAATTGGATTATTTCCACCGATATTTGCGGGATGGGAGCCCAAGATGCTTGATCGCCGTTCGTTACTTGTTGCCGGAGCGTCCTCGCTAGCGAGCATCATGTTGCCTCGCGTGCCGGGAAGCGAAAATGCCTTCCTGCTGCCGTTCGCGCCCACCGAAGCCTATGCCGACGAAAAAGACCCCTTCAGGGTGCTCGTTCTCTCGCGCACCATGTTTGGTGTGGTCGTGGTCGACGTCGCCAACAAGAATACGCCTATCGCAGGCGCCAAGGTCACGCTCACGTCGCGCTACGCCGCAGGCAAGCAGCTCGCCGCCACGACCGATGAAGAAGGCACGGCCATCTTTGAGGTCGCGCCGCTTTCGGAAGGCTACGTGGACGAGGCAACGCTTCTCGACGCGTACGACTTTAACGGCGGCATCTCCATTAGCATGGCAGGCTACCGCGATGTCGAGATTCCCCTCGCGCGTGTCCAAGGCGGCACCGCCATTACCGCACCCACACGTCCGCTCTCCGATGGCGAGCCGTACTTTCGCCAGCTCACATTCGACGAATGGGACATCCAGTACGCCGACGCCACGTTTATGGCAATGCCAGCGGACGAAGCAGCAAACGACCAGCCCGATACGCACGCTTTTACCGTACAGGCCCATCTGCCGCAGGGCGGGCAGGCAACGTTGCATATCAATAAAGTGATGCCCGCTGCGGACAGTTCATCCGAAACCGTCACGCAGATTGGCCAAGTCAAGGCCAGCGCATCGGGCGCGGATAATCTGGCGACGTTCACGCTCGAAGACAAGTTCCTCGATGCGGCGTCGAGCCTTCTGGAAGAAGGATGCAAGCTGCGCTTTGTCCTCGACTACCAGGGCAAAACCTACACGCTCTCCTCCCCCATGGCCGTTGCTACCGCGCCGGCGGCAAAGGCGGAATCCGGATCGACCACTATCGTCCCCACCACCATGGACCAAGAGATCACTCCGTTTGATTTCCCCGCGGCGTTTCCCGGCATCGGCGGCAATAAGTCCACGTGCTGGATGCCCACATTTCCGATCCTCTTCGATTTCTCGTTTGCTGGATACGTGCTGTTTGGCGGAGGATACAAACCAGCCAGCTATATGAACGATTCGGGCAACCCTGATCCGGAATACTGGAAGAAATCGCCGCGCGAGTCGGGCGCCAAGCAGACAAACCGCTACCTCGACGAGATGGAGGGGAAGTGGAATCAGTACAAGAGTATGAGTGCCGGTTCGGGCACCGATCCAAGAAACACCAAGCTCCTTCGCCACCATTGCACGCCGCTGTTCACGATGGATATCGCCACACAGCTGTACGGCTCGCTCGCCTACGATTGGGTGGGCAAAACCTGGGGTAACAACAACGACCCCGCATACGGCAATATTAAGGCCCTCTTCCAGGTAAGAACCGACCTCAATTGGACCGAGCAGTTTACCCTAGGACCGGTGCCGTTTTTCCTAAACGTCAACCCCTGGGTGCTGGCGAAGCTGGCGCTCGCCGTGGGTGCCCACACGCACGGCAGCGGCGCGGCGTTTTTTAAAAACATTTCGCTCGACTATTCAAACACGTCTGGCTCGTTCACCATCCAGATTGGACTTGCCGTCACCTTTGGCGCCGGCGTTGCAGGCGTCGCCTCGTCTGCCGTGCGCGGCGCCGCATCCCTCACGCTGTTCATTGGGTACGAGAAGGCAGATGGACACCAGCTTCCGCGACTGCGCGTAGGTGCAGACGTCGATGTCGATGTGATACTCCAGTTCGTAATGTTCAAGTGGACCACCAAGGCTTGGTCGGGGTCGTGGCCCACACTCCTCGATTCGTGGAATATGTCGGTGAACAATGGCAACCAGTATGTGCTCCAGCGCTCTGAGCTCGCATTGGGCGGAGATGCGCCTTACACGCTGGATGCCTGCTTCGGCTCGGCCGGCAACGCCGAGGCGGGTGGTGTGCCGCAATTTATCGCATCGGCCACCATCGTCACCAACGCCGAGCTGCTCGCACGCGCCGAGGTTAAGGCCACTGCAAGGAATGTCGCGCCTACCGTACGCGATTGGGACCGGTCGGTCACGCGTATTGAGCTCGAGGCGGATGCAGAGAGCGACGACACGGGACAGGTCGAACATTTCGTCCATGCACTGATGGAAAACGACGAAAACGCCGCGCCGATGTACGAGTACGCCTATATCGGCCAGACGACGAACGCCGTTGCTGACCCGAACGCCAATTCTGCCGGCGTGTCGGAGGGCGAGCGTGGCGGCATCAAACCCTCGAGCGACAACGTGCTGTTTGCTGGCGTGCTCAGCGAAGCTCACATGAAGCTGGCAAGGATTGCCGGCGTAGAATGCCTGTTCCGTATCGCCTCGGTGCGCTACGGCGACAATGGTCGCTCGCGCCTGGTGGTGCACACAAAGGCAAACGGCACGTGGTCCGCTCCCACGCCCGTGGACTTTCCCCTTGGGTTTGGCGAGGGCGATGTGGAGCGCAACGGCATATTCGATTACGACTTCGACGTGGTGGAATATACAGACGGAAGAGGAAACCAGGACGCCTACGTGCTGCTGGTCTCGGGCGAGCGCCCCGCCGGCGACAACACCCTTTTCGATACGGCGAGCACATCCGGCATACTGTCCGTTGTGCGCCTGCGCATAAGCAACGACGAAGTTCGCGTGATATCGCACACGTCGTGGCGCAGCATCTCGCGCGGCCGCCTTCAGGAGGATGGCTACCATTGCCTGCAGTGCCCGCGTATCACGGTGGGCAAGACGCTGGTCGACGGGCGCCTGTCGGGCGCTTACCTCCACCGCCGCGGAACCACCGCAGAGAAGGCGCTCGGCAGCGAGGCCGAGGTTGCGCTGGAATGCTTTACCCTGTGGTCGGATAATATGGGCGGCAGTCTCACGTTCCGTCAGGTCCTCCACTTTCCGCAGGCACCATCGAGCATCGAGCTGGGCGCGCCCGAGAATATCAACGGCAAAATGGTGGTGCCCGTTGCATACGAGACTGCAGGCGGTTGTGGCTGCGCGTCGTACGCCGTGATCGGCCAGTCCATCGCGGGTTGGGGCGTTATGTCGCCAGATGCCACAGTACCCCACGCGGTGCCGTGGCCACAACATTCGGGCTTTTTGGCAACCGTCAACGAGCAACTGCAGCATATTACTTGGACGCGAGGCGCATCGGCATTTGCAACGCAGCCCGTGGGTGCCGCAGGCTGTGGCCCAGCATCGTTTAGCGTAAGCAACAACGGCAGGTGCGTACTCTATGTAGAGAACACCGATGGCAAGGTGGGACAAACCTACGACGAAGAAGGCAACCCGGTAGCAGTGATGGGCAAGCACTTCCGCATCTTCGCCAGCACCTTGGCAGGCGATCTGTTTACGGAGCCGTTCGTGATGTGCGAGCTAGACCATCCCGTCGATCAGATAACGACATTTTTAACGTCGGGAGGCATGCTCTCCGCGCTCGCCACGCACATTGTGAGCGCGGAGAAGAGCGAGGCAGAGCTGCACGGCATCGAAGTGCCCTTGGTGGCGTGTGCCACTCCGACGGGCGCGGTCGCTACCTCGGGCGCGGTGGTGCCCGGAGCAGCAGGCGAATCCTTCATGGTCACGGTGCGAAACGACGGCAACACCTTGCTGACCGCCGGCACGATCGATCTATACCGAGAGGGCTCCAGCCAGCCGTTCTCCAGCGCATCCATCGGATTCGGAATGAACGCACGCATGGCTTCGATCTACGATCCAGAGCTTGCCGAGGACGCTTCGGCCAACGACATGGCACATGTGAAGTACGCGCTCGAGACGCTGGGCGCACGTTTTGCAACGCACCCGCTGGTAGCCGACAACGGCAACGCCGTGCTGGCACCGGGTTGCACGGCACAGTTCCGCATGAGCTTCGCCATCCCCGAGAGTTGGAGCGACGAAGTGGGCAAACGCGTAACGCTGTATGCGAAGGCACGTAATCTGGTGGCGCTCGATCCCGTAACGCTCGAGGAAATTCGACCGGGCGCAAACTCGACGCTGGGTGCCGTACTGCACGAGCTTCATGTGCCCGACGCGGCATGCGAACGCTCAAAAGTTCAGGTCGGCGTATGCGACAGCGCGGATACGAC
>USAY01000092.1 GCA_900552755.1 uncultured Collinsella sp. | reverse complement strand
AAAGAGAAGAGGCGGGGCATGCCCCGCCTCTTACACCACATCTCTGCGCGCTACCCCCCTCAGAGGCGAAAAAGCAAAAACAGCCCCCGTTTTAGCGTCATCAGAGCCAAAACGGGGGCTGTTCCGCGCTTCAACCAGCTGGTAAAAGCCTTTACCTTGCTGAATATTCTCAATTTTGCACGGCGCAGGCGGGGGTACCTTTGTCCACGGCAGAATATGGAAGCCAATCACCAACCTACTGGCAAGTTCGTGTCGGCAGCCCCGGCCTTTCCTTTGCCTAGCGCGACCCTCGCGAAGCGCGTGAACGATAGGGAAAGGAAAGGCCGGGGCGAGCAGCCCGCGGCGTAGTCAGTGTTCGCGTTACGGCAGAATATGGAAGCCCAAAGCGGCGATATCCTTGGCAAAGCCGCGGACGGTGTCGAGCGAGACCTCGTACGGATCGCGGCCGATGTTCTTGCGCTTGGCCAGGATGCTGTTGGGCACCGTGATAATCTGGCAACCGCAGGCTTCTGCCTGGTAAATGTTGATGAGCTCGCGTGTGGACGCCCACAGGACCTCGCAGTTGGGCTTGGCGGCAGCCTTCTTGACCGACTCCGTCATAAACGGAATGGGATCGACGCCGGTGTCGGCGATGCGACCGGCAAAGAGCGAAATAATGGACGGCGTCTCGGCGTCAACGGCCTCGACCATCTCGTCGACCTGCGTAGGCGTAAAGATGGTGGTGACGTTGACCTTGATGCCGTCGGCCGAAAGCTTGCGGACCAGCTCGGCGGTGGATTCACCCTTGGTGGTCACGCACGGGATCTTAACGTAGACGTTCTCGGCCCAGGTAGCGATCTCGCGGGCCTCGACCTCCATGGTCTCGACGTCGTCGGCAAAGACCTCAAACGAGACGGACACATCGGTGATATGGGTCAGGACCTCTTTGGCAAACGCGCGGTAATCCGTCACGCCGCCCTTCTTCATAAGGGACGGGTTGGTCGTGAAACCCTGAACGTTGCCGTTCTCGTACATGTCGAGCATGCCCTCGAGGTTTGCACCGTCAGCGAACACCTTGATTGCCATCTGCCTGATTCCTTTCGCTTGCACATGGGCGTTAAACTGCTAAACACTTTACCTACGTTTATCAAGTCGTGAGCTGCAGGTTTTTATCTTCTCGGCGAACGGTATAAACACCTCAGTGTTTGGATTGATAAATCGATTGAGCATGCAAACGCAAAGAGTCGCAGTTTAAGCAAACGTCAGAAGGCGAGATTCATTAGATGAGGCCGAAATGTTGCATCGCTGTGACGGTGCCGTCGTGGGCGACATCGTCGGTCACGTAGTCGGCGACTGCCTTGACCTCGGGCATGGCGTTGCCCATGGCTACAGCCGTCTCGACGGCGGCGAGCATGCCCAGGTCGTTGCCCGAATCGCCAAAGCCAAAGGTGCGCGCGTTGCCGGTGCGGCCCAGATACTCCAGCGCTCGTACCACGCCCAAGCCCTTGTCGATGCCTTTGGGGCTCAGCTCGCGATTCTGGCCACCGGTGTTGCACAGCTCAAACTCGCAATCGATAAAGCCGTCATCGTTGGCTACGCGAGCCAAACTGGGCACATTGAGGCATACCTTGCCCACGCGCAGACTGCCGTCGACGCGCATCTCCTCGGCGCTGTGCACCACAGAAGTGCCGATCAGAGACGACTGCTCAACACCCGCGGGTTCCAGGGCAAAAGTAGCCACGTTGGTCTCGAAAAAGGCCTCAATCCCTGCCGCGGCCATACGGCGCGCAAGCTCCTCGATAACGTCCTCGTCAAAGCAGTCCTCATGCACCACGCGGCCCTCGACCTCGAGCGTGGCGCCCGCCATGGCAACGACGCCCGCGGGGTCGAGCGCACGCAGGCTATCGGCGATGAGCCACAGGGGGCGACCCGTGCAGATAAACGCCTTATGCCCTGCGTCGCGCAGACGATGAAACGCCTCGATCACCGCCTGCGAAGGGCGAACCGCCGAAAAGTCCTTATCGGTCATATCGTCGGGATCGAACGACGTCAGCGTGCCGTCAACGTCAAAAAAGAGCACGGCAGAATCGGGGCACGCATCAATCATATGGGTTCCTTTCGAGGGCAGGGGCAAACGGAGCATCCATCATATAATGGAGCGACGCAACCAGAGAGGTCACCCATGGAATTTTACGCAAGCTGCCCCGAGGGCTTTGAATCCGCACTCGCCGACGAGCTCAAGCGGCTCGGGCTTTCGCATGTCCGCCGCCTGAAGGGCCGCGCTACGTTTGAGGGCGAGCTCGAAGAAGGCTACCGCGCCTGTCTGTGGTCGCGCCTGGCCAGCCGCGTGTTTGTGGTGCTTGGGCGCTTTGAGGCGCAGGATGCCGACGAGCTGTACGACAGCGTTTACGACATCGCCTGGGAGACCATCATCCGCCCCGGCGCCACCATCGCCATCACCGCCCGCGGCGTGACCGAGCAGCTGCGCAACACGCGCTTCTCGGCCCTGCGCGCCAAGGACGCGCTGTGCGACCGTCTGGCCGAGACCACGGGCCGTCGCGCCGATGTCGACGCCGCCGACCCCGATGTTCACCTACTGCTTTCGCTGCGTCAGCGCCGCGCGAGCATCAGCCTGGACCTTTCGGGCGACCCGCTGTTCAAACGCCTGCCGCCCGCAGCGACCCGCGCCGGCGAGGGCGCGCACGTGCTGCGCCCCGACTACGCCGCCCTGGTGCTGGCGCAGGTCGGCTGGACCGCGCTATGCGAGCGCGAGCTGACGGCCGACGACTACGAAAACGAAGCCCTGCCCACGCTGATCGACGCCTCATGCGCCGGCGGCGGCCTGCTGTTGGAGGCCGTGAACATTCTGACCGACCGCGCCCCGGGCGCTGTGCGCGAGCGCTGGGGCTTTGAGGGCTGGCAGCTGCACGACGCCGCCCTGTGGGAGCAGCTGCTTGCCGAGTCGCGCGAGCGTGAGGCGGCAGCGCGCGAGCGCCAGGCGCGCATCGTGGCCGCAGACATCGACCCCGCCGCCCGCAAGACTGCCGAGCGCATGGTCAAGTGCGCCGGCTACAAGCGTTTTGTCGACTTTTGTGCCGCCAAGCCCGCCACCGTGCTGGACCATGCGGGCGCCGTCGCCGGTGCCGCCGTGGTCGCGGACACCACCGAGACGCCGCTTTCGCTCATGCACGACGCCATGACGCTGGTCGGCGAGCTGCGCCGCGCGCCCGAGCTCGCTTCGGCACCGGTCGCCGCACTCACCCGCGATGGCCTTATGGCCCGCGCGCTCCACGCCGAGCCCGCGCGCTCCATCGCCGTCATGCCCAACAACGAAGAGGCGACCGTCGAAGTCTGGCCTTCGCTCGACCACGCCGCCGCAGCGTTTGAGGCTGCGACCAGCGCAAACGCCGAGGGCGAGACCGCGGACGCCGACGACGTCATCAGCGACGAAGCCGCCGACACCTTCATGCCCGAACCTACCGCCACGCTCGACCTGGGCGACGGCAAGCCGCTGCCCGTGCTCATCCCCGAGTCCGAGCAGTTCGCCAACCGCCTGCGCAAGAACGCACGCCTGCGTCGCAAGTGGGCAAAGCGCGAGGGCGTGAGCTGCTACCGCGTCTACGATGCCGACCTACCCGACTACTCCGCCGCCATCGATCTGTACGAGGGCTGCCCGCAGACGCCGGGCCGCTGGCTCGTCATCGCCGAATACGCCGCGCCTAAGACCATCGATCCCGCACTGGCCCAGGCCCGTATGCTCGACATTCTGGCCATCGCGCCACGCATCCTGGATGTTCCCGCCGAGCACGTGCACGCCAAGGCCCGCATGCGTTCGCGCGGCGGCTCGCAGTACGGCAAGCAGGGCGCCGGCAAGGGCGGCTCGGGCGAGCGCGCCAATATCGCACGCCGTCGTCTGCCGCTCATCGAAGAGGGCGACCTTACCTTTGCCGTCAACTTTGACGACTATCTGGATGTGGGCATCTTCCTGGATCACCGCGTCACCCGCAACCTGGTGCGCGAGCACGCCAAACAGGCGCGCCGCTTCCTCAACCTGTTCGCCTACACCGGCACCGCCACCTGCTATGCGGCCGACGGCGGCGTCGAGGAGACCGTGACGGTCGACCTCTCCAACACCTACTTGGACTGGGCCGAGCGCAATATGCGCCAGAACGGCTTTGTTGGTCCGCAGCATCATTTTGTGCGCGATGACGTGCTCGCCTGGATTCGTGACCAGCGCCAGACGCGCAACCGCTGGGACCTGATCTTTGTCGACCCGCCCACGTTCTCGAACTCGTCCAAGATGGGCCGTCGCACCTGGGATGTCCAGCGTGACCATGTTGAGCTTTTGGCCGGCGTATCGCGCCTGCTCACGCAGGGCGGACACGCCATCTTTAGCTGCAACCTGCGCGGCTTCCGCCCCGAGACGCGCAAGCTCGCGCGTGCGGGCGTGGTGCTACAGGACATTACGGCGCAGACCATCCCCGAGGACTTCGCGCGCAACCAGAAGGTGCATCATTGCTATATCGTGCGCCGCCTGCCCATCGAGGACGCCATGGCAGAAGTCGGCTTTAGCGCCGAGGAAATTGCCGAGCGCGTCGAGGAGCTGCGCAGCCCCGAGACCCGCAAGCCCCGCGCGGCAGCGCCCCGTTCGATGCCCACCGGCGACGACAGGCCGCACGCCACCGGCAAACCCTCCCCCGCCGGCAAACCAAAAAAGAAGAAGTTCTACGCCAGCAAACCAAAGGGCAAATAACAAAGTTGCGGTGGAATACGGACTGTTTTGCCTGGAATTAGGCAGATTTAGACCGTATTTCACCGCAACTCAAATTGGGATGGTGGTTGGCTATCTAGCCTTGGGTGACCAGGCGATAGCCGATACCCACGTGCGTCTGGATATAGCGCGGGTGCGCGGGGTCGGACTCAATCTTCTTGCGCAGCGTGCCCATAAAGACACGCAGGCTCGCCAGGTCACTCTTGGTTGCCGTGCCCCAAATCTCGTGCAGAATAAACTGATGCGTGAGCACCTTGTCGGCGTTGTGCGCCAGCAAGCAGAGCAACTTGTACTCGATGGGCGTCAGGTGCAGCTCCTCGCCGTCCATCGTGGCGATGCCGGCATCAAAGTCGATATGCAGCTCGCCGGTATCGAACGTGCCCTCGGACGAACCCGCACCTATCTGCGCATACGAAAGACGCCTGAGCGTGGTGCGGATACGCGCGAGCAGCTCCTCGACCGAAAACGGCTTGGTCAGATAGTCATCGGCACCGGCATCGAGCGCGCGGATCTTGTCTGCATCCTCGCTGCGCGCCGAGACCACGATAATCGGCATGCCCGACCACGTGCGCACCGACTCGACCACCTTGACGCCGTCCATATCGGGCAAGCCCAGATCGAGCAGCACAATGCTCGGCGCCTGCGACGAGGCGGCGGCGATGGCGGCATGGGCGGTCTCCACGGCCATATGACGCAAGCCGTGCGCCTCGAGCGCGGCAACAATAAGGTTGCGGACGGCGGGATCGTCCTCAACGACCAAGATGAGCGGTTTTACGGCAGAGTTCGGCACAGCGCTACTCCTTATCAAACGAAACGTCGGCGACGGGAAGCTCAATCGTAAAGACCGAGCCGTGCGGGTCCGCCGCGGCAACCTCTATGCTACCGCCATGCGCCAGCGCAATGGAGCGGCAGAGCGAAAGACCCAGGCCCACGCTGCGATGGCTGTCGGCAAGACCGTGGTTGGCGGTGTAGAACGACTCAAAGATTCGCTCGCGGTCCTCGGGCGCAATGCCCGGACCATCATCGGCCACCGAGCACGCCACGCGTCCATCGTCGACGCTAATCGAAATCATGATATGCGAGCCCGCGGGCGTATAGGTGATGGCGTTGTTCACCAGATTGACCACCAGCTGCACCATCAGGCGCGCATCGACGTTGACGAGCGCCGGCTCATCGCACGCCACCACCTTAAGGTCGTGCTCGCGCACGGCAGGGTTCACGTGGCGCAGCGCCTCCTCCACGATATCGTCCATGAGCTCGAGCGTGGTCGACAGGCGCATGCCGCCACCCTCGAGCTTGGTGATAGCGAGCAGATTCTCGACAGTGGCGTTGAGCCATTGCGCATCCGAGCGAATGGACAGGAGCAGGCCGCGGCGCGTCTGGGCGTCGAGCACGGCGGTGCCGGTCGAGCCCTGGTCGAGCAGCACGTCGGCATTACCCGAAATACTGGTGAGCGGTGTGCGCAGGTCGTGCGAGATGGAACGCAGCAGGTTGGCGCGCAGCTGCTCGTTTTTGGCGAGCACCGCCGCCTCCTCGCGGGCCTCCATGGCGCGGGCGCGATCGAGTGCCAGCTCGCCTTCGCTCACGATGGCATCGGCAAGTGTCCGTTCCTCGTGTGTTAGCACATCGGGCTCGGCAACGATAGCCAGCACGCCCACCACCGAGGCGGGGTCGCCCGAGCGCACGAAGCCGTCGCCTGTGCGAACCGTCAGGTAGATGCCATAAAACGCCGAACCGCCAAACGTGGCGTCGAGCGGCGTTCCCACGTAGGCGGACGCCGAGAGCCTCGGCGGCATCTGCGGCGGCAGCTCGTGCACCGGGGCGGCATCGCCCACGGCCGTGTACGTCGCACGCGGCAGCAGGTCATCGCCCTCGGCGTCGGCGCTGTACCACACAACCGGACAGCCCGAAAGACGCGCCAGCTGCGTGGCCATGGCGTGAACGATCTGATGCTGATCGGCGCACCGCTGCAGCATGCGGTTGGTCTCGAGCACCATATGCGTGCGGCGGTCGCTGGCGGCAGCCTGTGCCAAGGCGCGGCGCAGGGCCAACGCAATCGAGCTCGACACAAGCGAAACCACGAACATGATGAAGAACATGCCGGGATAGCCGCGGTCGATAAGCGACAGCGAGTAGCGCGGGTCGACAAACAAAAAGTTGTAGAGCGCCACGGCGGCAGCCGAGCTCAGCAAGCAATACAGGCGACTCCAGGTAAAGAATGCGCACAGCTGAACGGCGAACACATAGACGATCATGATGCTCGGCGCGAGACCCGGATGGTCGAGCAGCGCGCCCACAATCGTCGCCGCGACCAGCAGCCCCACCGATACGCAGGCGTCATACAGAGGAGTGCGGCGCGTCAGCGTTGTGCGCCGCCACCAAAAGCTATCGGCAATATCGCCGTCCGTACGGACGTCCATCAGCGTCCCGCCCCTCTCTCAAAAATAAAAACCACCACAAAGGGGACAGGCACCTTTGTGGTGGTTTCCCTCGTGGTGGTTCTAAGTGTAAAGCCTTCTACGACCGGCAGTCGCTAGACAAACAGTACGTGCGCGAGCAGGGCACACACGCACACCGCTCCAAATACCAGTGCCACGATCGAAATTACGCGATCGGCCATGTCCATGTTGGCACGGTTCGTAAAGAACCGATCTTCGGCGGCGTCGACGCGCGCTTCACGCACCATTTCGACCACCGCCTCACGGCCATCGAGCGCCTTTGTATCCATGCTTACCTCCCCGGCCTCATGCTTATCCATCAAAAGCCAACTCCGTGTAGCCGCCGACGTCTACGGTCGCTCGTTGGGAGCCAGGCGCTGCATCTTATTCACGGCCTTGAACTTGGTGAACAGCGGCACGTACTCAAAGCTCACGTTGGAGTTCTCCAGGCCATACCAACGTGCGGGCGTGCCGGCGGCGCGGCGGATGATGTACTTGAGCGTGATGGCCGTACGCTCGCTCGGCTCCACATCGCTTTCGGGCGCCAGCAGCTTACGGATCAGGACGAACTTGAACGTACCGATGTTACCCGGATCCTTGTAGACCGAGTAGTCATGCGTCTGCGGCGGCAGCTCGCCGGTGG
>USAY01000091.1 GCA_900552755.1 uncultured Collinsella sp. | reverse complement strand
TCGTTGGTGAGCGTACCGTCGATATCCATCGCGATGGCTTTGATTGCCATATATGCCTCCCTGTCATTGAACAACCTTGTCTGAGCCATCATACAGAACACCCATCGCGACTCCGTTTACAACGGGCAAAAAGTCATATTGTCTCGAACATGAACAGCGTGTGGTCGTGAAGCTTTATCGCTCAGGTCAAATACGTCTGCTAGCGACGCTCATCCGTCGGTGCGCCCTCGACGATCGCGATGCCCGCCGATGCACCTAACGCGCTGGCGCCGGCCTCGATGAATGCGCAGGCCTCTTCGTAATTATGGATACCGCCCGCCGCCTTGATTGCCACGGCATCGCCGAGCACCTCGTGCATCAGCCGCACGTCCTCGAGCTTAGCACCGCCAAAGCTTCTGCCGGTCGATGTCTTAAGGAATCCCGGCTTGGCCTCCAGCGCGATCTCGCATACACGGCGCTTGGCGGCGTCGTCGCCGTCCAGCTTGCACATCTCGACGATTACCTTGTCAGTGATGCCATGCGCGCGACAAAAATCAGCAATGGTAGTCATCTCGCGCTCGATGGCATCAAAATCGCGGTTCTCGATCGACCTCTGATTCAAAACGTAGTCAATCTCGGTAAAGCCACACGCAGCGTATTCCTCAAACCTCGCAAGCTTCTCCTCGAGCGCCATAGTGCCCTGGGGAAAGTCGATAGCGCCGGCAAGGATGATGTCAGAGTCCTCGAGCATGGCGCGGCCCGTCTCGTACTCCTGCAGGTTCGCAAATACGCAGCGAAAGTTGTACTTTAACGCCTTCTCGACATATTGCTTAAACGTGTCCTCGGGGGCATCGATATAGTCGATGTATTTGTTGATGGGTTTGGCAAGCGTCATGCTGGGCCTCCTTGTTCAGGACTGACAACCGATTCGTGGTTTCACGCGAAAAACCACGTTCAATGTACGCCCGGCATGCAAGGACAGCGTCCGCATTCCGACAAGTGGTATGAAATTAGCTTTAAACGTATATTTACAGACAGCGAATGGCACCGCACGCGGATGCCGACAGCAAGACATCCCCCTCCTCAATACACCCTCATGCCCCTTTACTGTTTGCGACCAGAAATGATGAGCTGCACAACGTCGTTAGCGGTCGAATTCGACCTCTGACGACGTCACGCGACCCATCGTATCTGGCCGACAACAGAAAAGGGGCCCGTATCCCAACGGATACGGGCCCCTTTCGGCCATGACCTATCTCAGCAGCAAAGACCACTTGCGGTGAGCGCGGTAGAACTCGATCGCACCATCTTATCCGAGCCGGGGCACGTTCGCATAGCGTGGCGCGTGACGGTTGCAAAACCACCCCATTTGAAACAAAGGCAAAAAAGTACTTGCAAAGACGCGTTCCGACATATAAGTTGATAAAAGACCGCCGTTGCGGTTTTAAGTAGATCGAGCATATGAAGTTTCAGTTTTTAGCGTGTAAGAGAAAGAAGATCGGCAAAGTACAGCCCCAAACGCAATGACAACTTAATGAGGTAACTGCCACATGTGAGGCACCCGGGGCATTGCTGTCTCGATTTTGAGCACGATGCCTTCCGCCTTGCACGGGCCGTTCCATCCCGCCCCTGCAGCAACTGCCTCACGGGCTCATTGAAAACCGCATAGCACCCCAACGTCAGCACATCACCCACGGCAAGCACATCACTCACGGCAAGCACATCACTCACGACAACCAACGCATCAACAAACAGCACGAACATCAACCGATTGGAGAAGCTATGACAAACCACCACGCTGAAGACGGCGATAAGAAAAGCATTCTGGATGCCCGCATTGAGCGAGCATATGCAAACGAATATGACGCCGCCTTTGCCGCCGCGACCATCAAGAACTACGCGTCGCTACCGCTCGCGACGATCTTGGCCGACCACCCTCAACTGCTGAAGCGCTGCACAAAGATCATGGGCGACCCCGACATTCGCAAGCTGACAGACCCCTATGCCCCAAAACGCGACAACGATTCGTACGTTCTTACCGTAGGCTGCCTAGCCCATATGCTTACGGCGCTTGACACGAAACTCAAGCTCGAATGGGAACCCGACGAGCGTCATGAACTCGAAAGCAAGCGGAACACCCTGCGCACCGCACTGTTCCTTCCGTTGGACGGCCTCAAGCGCTGCAACGTCGAGCTCAATACACAGGCGCGGCAAAAGCCCGGGACCACGGGGCAGAAAACTCCAAGACCCCATGCGGCCATCGTCGACCGCAACCGATATAACCGCATGACCGCGCATTTTTCTGCCGAGGGAACAGCCATAAGGACGCTAATCGACCTGCTGTGCCTCCTGAGCATCAACGAGCTATTTGAGGGCTATCTCGCCCTTGTTCCCGCGACGGCACCCAAGTCGGTAGCAAAGATCATCGAGACCTGCAGACGCCAGTTTGAGCGCCATCGCAATGGCAGCGAGATGAACGCCAGCATCGCGCAGTACTACGCGGCTCATTACAAAAATGACGGATGTGCCCCTGTCGAGCATCAGCTGCGGCTCGCCTACACCACGCCCGCCGCAACGCTCTATCGCTTTGGAGCCCTTGGCGCTTGCGAGCCGCACGAACAGGCAGTCTGCCCCACAACCGAGCTCGATCTCAGGCTCGGACGAACCCTGTAGCCCGCCAGCCCCTCCGCGGGCAACAATCCTATTCCACAACACAACCAACAGAAAGGAGTCCTCATGGACACCAATCATTCCCCCATCATCAGCCCCCTCACCATGCGTGAATCCGCCCGAGGCATCACGCTCACCAGCATTTACGATGAGATGCTCGCCCGTCGCGAGCTCTCCGTCATGGGAAACATCGAAACCCCGATGGCCCACGACCTATGCCAGCAGATCCGCCTGCTCGATGCCACCGACCCCAGCCGCCCCATCACCATATTTGTCGCCAGCGCCGGCGGAAGCGTGCGATCGGGTCTTGCGATCTATGACGCCATGCGCCTCGCATCGTGCCCCATCCGCACCGTCTGCCTGGAATTCGCCGCGTCCATGGGCGCCGTGATCTTTATGGGCGGCGACGATCGCCGTATGGCGCCCCATGCAGAGCTCATGATTCACGACCCGCTGATCCCCCAGGGGGCAGGCGGCTCGGCACTTGCGCTGCAAGAAACCAGCCGGCGTCTCATGCAGACCCGCAAGACCCTCACGCAAATCCTCTCGGACCGCAGCGGCCTCACGCCCAAGCGCATCCAGTCCCTCACTGCAAAAGACACCTACCTTTCGGCCGAGCGCGCCGTCGAGCTCGGCTTTGCCCACGAAATCCTCTCGACCACCAAGGAGGTCGCCCATGTCTAACCTCGCCAGCCGCCTCGCCGCATCTAAGTCCGCATCGTCCACCATCCTCGCCAAGGATCGAACGCTTTCCTGCGACACCCGCCAAACGGGACTCAACAACAACGCACTTGTGATCGGCCCCTCGGGAGCCGGCAAGACCCGAAACGTCCTCAAGCCCAACCTGCTGCAAATGAACGCAAGCTACATCGTGCTCGACACCAAAGGCACGCTCTGTCGCGAAGTGGGACCCGTGCTGGCAGCCCACGGTTACCGCGTGCAATGTCTCAACTTCGCCGACCTCAACACCGTCCCGGCCCTTGCGCCCGGCATCGAGCGCTGCGGCTACAACCCCCTGAGGCACATTCGCCGCAAGGCGGACGGCAGGCCCAACCAGCAGGACATCCTCTCGGTGGCAAAGGCCATCTGCCCCATCGAGGACAACAACCAGCCTTTTTGGGATCATGCGGCGGCAAACCTGCTGTCGTGTCTTATCGCCTACGTCACCGAACAGCTACCCGCCGACGAGCAGACGATCAGCTCGGTCATCAAGCTGATCGAGCACCTGCAGGACGGTGCCACGGCCCGATTGTTTGACGATCTGATCACGACCGACCCCCAAAGCTATGCCCTCTCGCTATGGCGGCGCTACGCCATTACGCAAAATGCCGAGCGCATGCACGCGAGCATCGTCGGCATCCTTGCCGAAAAGGTCATGTGTCTGGGATTCGACGGTGCGGCACAGCTCTATCGTGAGTGCCATCAGGTGGACTTCGCTTCCATGGGACACACCCCCTGCGCCCTGTTTG
This sequence comes from uncultured Collinsella sp., assembly GCA_900552755.1. GTDB lineage: Bacteria > Actinomycetota > Coriobacteriia > Coriobacteriales > Coriobacteriaceae > Collinsella. Next base: position 3,786 of record USAY01000091.1, on the reverse strand, counting down.
TAACCGTAAGCGATATTGACCGCAATCTCGATCCGCTGACCGGCCTCTTTATTACGCAAGCGTTTATGGGCCTCATTCGTGAGGCCGATAGGCAGCCCGACGGCAGCCTGCCCGTGCCCGTGCGCTTTATGCTCGATGACTTCGCAAATCTGCAGATCCCCCAGATCGACAACGTGCTCTCGATTATCCGAAGCCGCAACATCTGGGCAACGCTGCTGCTGCAGTCGACCAACCAGCTCGATGCGCTCTATGGCGAGGCACGCGCACGCTCCATCATGGGCAACTGCGACACGCATCTGGTGCTGGCGTTCCAGGATCCCGAGAGTGCCCGGGTGTTTTCCGACCGCGCCGACGCGCTGCCCAGCACGCTCATGGCAACGCCCGTCGACCGTTCCTGGCTCTTCGTCCGCGGCCACGCCCCACAACAAGTTGAGCGCTTTAGGCTCGAGGACCACCCGCTCTATGTAGAACTCCCCGAAGCCCAAAACGCTCAGATTGAACCCTCACGCTAGCGGCGCTCGTCTTCCGGTGCGCCCTCGACGATTGCGATGCCTGCCGAGGCGCCCAGCGCGCTGGCACCCGCCTCGATAAATGCGAGAGCCTCCTCGTAGTTGTGGATGCCGCCAGCCGCCTTGATTGCCACGGCGTCGCCAAGCACCTCACGCATCAGCTGCACATCTTGGAGTTTGGCGCCGCCAAAGCTTCTGCCGGTCGACGTCTTAAGAAAGCCCGGCTTAGCCTCAAGGGCAATTTCGCACACGCGACGCTTGGCGGCGTCATCGCCATCCAGCTTGCACATCTCGACGATTACCTTATCGGTGATACCGCGCTCACGGCAAAAATCGGCGATCGCAGTCATCTCGTGCTCGATGGCGCCAAAGTCACGGTTCTCAACCGATTCCTGGTTCAACACGTAATCGATCTCGGTAAAGCCGCATGCGGCATACTCTTCGAACCTCGCGAGTTTTTCCTCAAGCGTCATCGTTCCCTGGGGAAAGTCGATAGCGCCGGCAAGGATGATGTCAGAACCCTCGAGCATGGCGCGACCCGTCGCATATTCCTGCAGATTCGCAAACACGCAACGGAAGTCATACTTCAGCGCCTTCTCGACATATTGTTCGAACGTGTCCTCGGGCGCGTCGATGTAGTCAATGTGCTTATTGATGGGCTTGGCAAGGGTCATGCTGGACCTCCCCTGTTCGGGACTGGCAATCGATTCGTGGTTTCGCGCGAAAAACCACGTTCAATGTACGCCCGTAAAACATGTAGCGCACTTGCCTTCCGGTAAGTGGTATGAAATTAGCCGTAGAAGTATATTGCTAACGTCGAAGAGCGTCGTGAATCAAGAGCGGCCACCGAGCGCCATGTCGATGCGCTCCACCCCATCTAAACAGCAAAAGGGCCCGTATCCCAACGGATACGGGCCCCTTCCTGCTAAGCGCCAGCTTTAGCTGCGCAGATTACTTGCGGTGAGCGCGGTAGAACTCGATGAGCGCCTGGGTCGAAGCGTCCTGCTCGGCCTTGGCGGCATCGTCGTGGAAAGCAGGGGTGATCTGCTTGGCAAGCTGCTTGCCCAGCTCGACGCCCCACTGGTCGTAGGAGTCGATGCCCCAGACCGTGCCCTCGACAAACGTGATGTGCTCGTACAGGGCGATGAGCTCGCCGAGCGCGAACGGGGTCAGCGTGTCGCCGAAGATCGAGGTCGTCGGGCGGTTGCCCTCAAAGCAACGGGCCGGGACGATCTGCTCGGGCGTGCCCTCGGCACGGACCTCGTCGGCCGTCTTGCCAAAGGCGAGCGCCTTGGTCTGGGCCAGGAAGTTGCCCAGGAACAGCTCGTGGACATCCTGGCCGCCGTCGGTTGCGGGGTTGGCAGTGTTGGCGAAAGCGATAAAGTCGGCCGGGACCACCACGGTGCCCTGGTGCAGCAGCTGGTAGAAGGCGTGCTGACCGTTGGTGCCGGGCTCGCCCCAGAAGATCTCACCGGTGTCGGAGGTCACGGCGCTGCCGTCCCAGCGGACATGCTTGCCGTTGGACTCCATGGTGAGCTGCTGCAGGTAGGCCGGGAAACGGTGCAGGTACTGGCAGTACGGAAGCACGGCATGGCTCTTGGAACCGAAGAAGTTGACGTACCAGACGTTGAGCAGGCCCATCAGCGCGACGGCATTGTTCTCGAGCGGGGTATTGCAGAAGTACTCATCGATAGCATGGAAGCCCTCGAGGAACTGCTGGAAGCGCTCGGGGCCGAGCACGACGATCAGCGACAGGCCCACGGCGGAGTCGACGGAGTAGCGGCCGCCGACCCAGTTCCAGAAGCCGAAGGCGTTGGCGGGGTCGATACCGAAGGCCTCGACCTTCTCGAGTGCGGTGGAAACGGCGACGAAGTGCTTGGCAACGGCGTCGGCGTTCTGCTCATCGGAACCGTCGATGGCGCCCTGAGCCTTGAGCTGCTCGAGCATCCAGGTCTTGACCTCGCGGGCGTTGGTGAGGGTCTCGAGCGTGGTGAAGGTCTTGGAGACGATGATCACGAGCGTGGTCTCGGGATCCAGGCCCTTGAGCTTCTCGGCCTGGTCGTTGGGGTCGATGTTGGAGATGTAGCGGCAGTCGATACCGGCGTCGGCGTAGGGACGCAGGGCCTCGTAGGCCATGACCGGGCCCAGATCGGAGCCACCGATGCCGATGGACACCAGGTGCTCGATCTTCTTGCCGGTAACGCCCTTCCACTCACCGGAGCGCACGCGCTCGGCGAACGCATACATGCGGTCGAGGACCTCGTGCACGTCGGCGACGATATCCTGGCCGTCAACGATGAGCTGGCCCTTCTCGCTTGCCGGACGGCGAAGCGCGGTGTGCAGGACGGCGCGGTCCTCGGTGGTGTTGATGTGCTCGCCGGAGAACATGGCGTCGCGGCGCTCCTCGAGCTTCACCTCGCGGGCAAGATCGCACAGCAGCTTGACGGTCTCATCGGTCACCAGGTTCTTGGACAGGTCGAAGTGCAGGTCACCGGCATCAAAGCTCAGCTTGTTCACGCGGTCAGCGTCAGCGGCGAACCAGGCCTTGAGGTCGATACCCTCGGCCTCGAGCTTCTCCTGATGGGCCTCGAGCGCCTTCCAAGCGGCGGTCGACGTAGCGTCGATAGGTGCGGCAACAGTTGCCATAAAGTCCTCCTCAACATACGGGCGCACACCTCCATGCGCCCGGATAATCAGACGACCCTATTCTAGCGCAGGTCAAGACCGTAATCAGCGAGCGTTGCCAATCCGCCCCCAAACGGCGACCGACCAAAAAGGGACAGGTCAATTATGGCAGGTCAAACGCTTTACCTACAAAAATTAACCTGTCCCTTTATGGCAAATATCAGGCCGCGGCGCAGACGCTACCGAGCAACTCTCGCAGAGGAGACCCAATGCCCTCAAGCAGTTCGGGAGCGATAATGGCAAAAACGGGAACCTCGCCGGCTCCCACGACGGCAGGCACCTTGCCCTCCGAGACAATACATCCATAAGGAACAAAACCGTCTTCGCCGGCATCGAGCGCCGCCATGCGACGCGCGAGTTCGCGCGCAAAGCCGGCAGTATCGGCATCGCCGATCGCCAGGACAAAGTCCACGCCTTCGTCGGTCGCCAGGGCCACGGCCTCGTCGATCAGCTCGTCTCCCCCATCGCCAACCGAGCCGCAGCGGAAAAGCACGCGCTCGAGCAGAGCTCGATCAACCGAGCCGAGTGCCGCCGAGACGAGCTCATCGCGCGTATGCTTGTCACCGCCCAGCACGACCAGCGCCTTGGTGCC
>USAY01000090.1 GCA_900552755.1 uncultured Collinsella sp. | reverse complement strand
GAGTACATCCGCAAGATTCGTTCCCTATGCCGTTTGCTCTCACGCCCGCCTTGGTTCCAAGTCGGGCGAGCACGAGGTCGCGCCGGCGCATCCGCTGGGACTGCTGCGCGTGCAAAACGGCTACGCGGTGAGCGTCCCGCGCTGGATTCAGCCGAGTGAGGAAGGCGTCGAGATCGGCGCGCTGGCAACGGGGGAGGGCGGCATCACCGATGTGGGCGATGACGTTTCGGCTCGCCATGCCCACGTGTGGTGCGATGACCAAAATGTCTGGTACGTTGAGGACCTGTCGTCCACCAACGGAACCGTGGTGGTAAACGACGCGACGAACGTCTGCACCCAGGTCGAGCCCGGCCGCTCCGCCCAGCTCAACCCCGGTGACGAGCTCAAGCTCGGAGAATCCACAACCTACGCCATCCTCCTCGGCGCCCTCTGACTCATCTCCTAAATAAGTTGCGGTGAAATAGGGGCTGTTTAAGGCTACGGCCGGCAAAAACAGTTCCTATTTCACCGCAGCTGCCATTTGGTCCCTCGGTGACGGAAGGATCAATTTTGCCCTTGATGGTCACCCAAGGTAAACCTTTACCGCCCGCCTATATTTGCCGAAATTACACTTGACGGCGGGGTACAATAAACCCGCATGCGGATTTCCGTTGCGGGCGCTTCCCATCGCCGGGGTGTGCCCGGGAGCATCCGGCATGCGGCCTTTGCGGCGCTCGGTCATGTGCAAGACGGGTAGCTGGGCCTGTGGAGCGCGTGCAGCTCTCCTCGCCTCGGCATGCCTTCTCTCCACGCCATGTACCTGCCGCTGAGTCCGCCTGTCAGATGATCGGAAGCAACAACGAAAATCCCATCACGCCAACATCCCGGCGATCGCCGGGGCCTGTATACCTATATGAGAGGAGAGGGGTATATGGCGCGTAAGTTTAAGTCTATGGACGGCAACGAGGCGGCCGCATATGTTTCGTATGCGTACACCGAGGTAGCGGGAATTTATCCCATTACGCCGTCCAGCCCGATGGCCGACCATGTCGACCAGTGGGCGGCCCAGGGTCGCAAGAACATCTTTGGCACCCCGGTCAAGGTCGTCGAGATGGAGTCCGAGGCAGGTGCAGCCGGTACCGTTCACGGTTCGTTGGGCGCCGGTGCTCTGACCACAACCTACACGGCTTCTCAGGGTCTGCTCCTGATGATCCCGAACATGTACAAGATTGCGGGCGAGCAGCTCCCGGGCGTCTTCCACGTCTCCGCGCGTTGCGTCGCTTCGCATGCCCTGAACATCTTCGGTGATCACTCCGACGTCATGGCCTGCCGTCAGACCGGCTTCGCCATGCTCGCCGAGGGTAACGTCCAGGAGGTCATGGACCTCTCGCCGGTGGCTCACCTTGCCGCCATCGAGGGTAAGACCCCGTTCCTTAACTTCTTCGATGGCTTCCGCACCAGCCACGAGATCCAGAAGGTCGCCATGTGGGACTACAAGGATCTGGCCGAGATGTGCGACATGGACGCCGTCCAGGCTTTCCGCGATCACGCGCTCAACCCCGAGCACCCGCACACCCGCGGCAGCCACGAGAACGGCGACATCTTCTTCCAGAACCGCGAGGCCTGCAACAAGGTCTACGACGAGCTTCCCGCCGTCGTCGAGGGCTACATGAAGAAGATCAACGAGAAGCTCGGCACCGATTACGGCCTGTTCAACTACTACGGCGCTCCCGATGCTGATCGCGTCGTCGTGTGCATGGGCTCCTTCTGCGACGTGCTCGAGGAAGTCATCGACTACCTCAACGCTCATGGCGAGAAGGTCGGCTTGGTCAAGGTTCGCCTGTTCCGTCCGTTCTCCATCAAGCACTTCGTCGACGTTCTCCCCGAGACCGTCAAGAAGATCGCCGTCATGGACCGCACCAAGGAGCCGGGTTCCATCGGCGAGCCGCTCTACCAGGACGTCGTCTCTGCTCTCTACGAGGCCGGCAAGACGGGCATCAAGGTCGTCGGCGGCCGTTACGGCCTGGGCAGCAAGGACACGCCTCCCGCGTCCGCGTTCGCTGTCTTTGAGGAGCTTAAGAAGGACGAGCCCAAGCGCGAGTTTACCATCGGCATCGTCGACGACGTGACCAACCTGAGCCTGCCCGAGGCCGAGGATGCGCCCAACACCGCAGCCCCCGGCACCATTGAGTGCAAGTTCTGGGGTCTGGGTGGCGACGGTACCGTCGGCGCCAACAAGAACTCGATCAAGATCATCGGCGACCACACCGACAAGTACGTTCAGGCCTACTTCCAGTACGACTCCAAGAAGACCGGCGGCGTCACCGTTTCGCACCTGCGCTTTGGTGATTCCCCGATCCGTTCGCCGTACTACGTGACCAAGGCCGACTTTGTCGCTTGCCATAACCCCAGCTACATCGTCAAGGGCTTCAAGATGGTCCGCGACGTCAAGCCGGGCGGCACCTTCCTGGTCAACTGCCAGTGGAGCGACGAGGAGTTCGCCGAGCACATGCCCGCCGTGGCCAAGCGCTACATCGCGAACAACAACGTCAACGTCTACCTGATCGACGCTATCGACCTGGCTGCCAAGGTCGGCATGGGCAAGCGCACCAACACGGTGCTCCAGTCCGCCTTCTTCGCGCTGGCCAAGGTCCTGCCCGCCGAGGACGCCCTGCAGTACATGAAGGACGCGGCTACCAAGTCCTACATGAAGAAGGGCCAGGCCATCGTCGACGCCAACCACAAGGCCATCGATGCCGGCGCTACCGCCTTCCGTAAGTTCGAGGTTCCGGCCGACTGGGCAACCGCCGAGGATGCCGCTCCCGTCGAGCTCTCCGAGGAGACCAAGTCCGCCATCGCCCAGCAGGTCAAGAACCTGCTCGAGCCCATCGATCGCATGGATGGCGACAGCCTGCCCGTTTCCGCCTTCGTCGGTTGCGCCGACGGCCAGTTTGAGCTGGGCGCCTCCGCATACGAGAAGCGCGGCGTCGCCGTGGTCGTTCCCCACTGGGACGAGACCAAGTGCATCCAGTGCAACCAGTGCGCCTATGTGTGCCCGCATGCCACCATCCGTCCGTTCGCGATGACCGAGGACGAGGCTGCCGCCGCGCCCGAGGCTACCCGCACGCTCGACGCCATGGGCCCCAAGGCCAAGGGCATGAAGTTCACCATGGCCGTGTCCCCGCTCGACTGCATGGGCTGCACCAACTGCGTCAAGGTCTGCCCCAAGGGCGCCCTCGAGATGGTTCCCACCGAGCAGGAGATGGACCAGCAGCCTGTTTGGGACTACATGGTCGAGAACGTCTCCGAGAAGAAGGAGCTCATCGCGGCCAACGTCAAGGGCAGCCAGTTTAAGCAGCCTTACCTGGAGTTCTCCGGCTCCTGCGCCGGCTGCGCCGAGACCGCCTATGCACGCCTGGTGACCCAGGTTGCCGGCGACCGCATGTTCATCTCCAACGCCACCGGCTGCTCCTCCATTTGGGGCAACCCCGCTGCCACCGCTCCTTACTGCAAGGACAAGGACGGTCACGGCCCGGCGTGGAACAACTCCCTGTTCGAGGACAATGCCGAGCACGGTCTGGGCATGGCCGTTGGCTATGAGGCCGTTCAGCACAAGCTGATCGCCGCTACCCAGGACATCATCGCTGCCGATGGTCCGTCCGATGAGCTCAAGGCTGCCGGCCAGGCTTGGATCAACTCCGTCAACGACGCCGAGGCCTCCAAGACCGCTGCCGCTGCCTACGTTGCCGAGCTCGAGAAGTGCGGCTGTGACGCTTCCAAGGCGATCCTCGCCGACAAGGCTTACCTCACCAAGAAGTCCTTCTGGATCTTCGGCGGCGACGGTTGGGCCTACGACATCGGCTTCGGCGGCCTGGACCACGTCCTGGCTTCCGGCCACAACGTCAACGTCTTCGTCTTCGACACCGAGGTTTACTCCAACACCGGTGGTCAGGCCTCCAAGGCCTCGAACCTGGGCCAGGTCGCTCAGTTCGCCGCTGCCGGTAAGGTGACCAAGAAGAAGTCCCTGGCCGAGATTGCCATGAGCTACGGTTACGTCTACGTGGCGCAGGTCGCCATGGGCGCCAACCCGGCTCAGACCCTCAAGGCCATCCACGAGGCCGAGGCCTACGACGGCCCGTCCCTCATCATCGGCTACAGCCCCTGCGAGATGCACTCCATCAAGAAGGGCGGCATGCAGAACTGCCAGGCCGAGATGAAGAAGGCTGTCGAGTGCGGTTACTGGAACCTCTTCCGCTTCAACCCCGAGGCTGCTGCCGGCAAGAAGTTCTCGCTCGATTCCAAGGAGCCCGCGGGCGGTTATCAGGAGTTCCTGATGAACGAGGCCCGTTACGCTTCGCTGACGCGTTCCTTCCCCGAGCGCGCCGAGGAGCTCTTCAAGGAGAACGAGCAGGCCGCTATGGACCGCTACGCTCACCTGCTGAAGCTCAAGACGGTGTACAACGAGGCTTAGGTCTCCCACCGCAGGATCTGAGGGCTAACCTTCGCGGACGTCCTCGGACATGAAAGAACCCCCGCTACGCACTACGTGCGGCGGGGGTTCTTTCGTCCTGCGGAGTGTCCGCGAAGGTTAGACCTCAGATCCTGCTACGACTACGTCCTCGGATTGTGTGGGCTGATGAAGGACGTGGCTGGTCGGGTATTCCGTCCCCTTCGCTGTTTCGCGGCTTTGCCGCGAAAGGCGCGTCACTTTGGGGATGGATGGGGAGCGTGGCTGTTGCAACGCCTTATCCCTTTGCTTTTTCGCGCCTTTGGCGCGAAACGCGCAGCACCTTGGGAAATGCATTGATGCGTGGACGAGGCTGGATTGTGGATTCTAATGGCTAGAGAGATATGGGTGCGAACGAGAAATCGTTATTGGGGTCATCCTTTTCCATAAACTCATCGAGACAAAACGTCATGTAGATTGGAACGTACAGAACCTTGCCCTCTTTGCTGAGATTCTCGTGGCTTAGTACAACGGCCTCGGGAATTTTGTACTCGCCCACACTCATCAGACGATCGAGGGCCGCGTGCGCTCGAACTTTCTTGCCCGATTTGACCTCGATTGGGACAACCTGCCCGTGGGCGCCTTCGATCACAAAGTCAACTTCACCGACCTCACGCGTTTGGTAGTACCATGCATCCGCCCCGAGGGCAACGAGTTCCTGCGCGACCACGTTCTCATAGAGACCACCAAGGTTGGGAGTTTTCATATCAAGATAGACAGCGCGTGCGGTGCTGCCGGGGTACCGCGATGCGAGCATGCCCGTATCAGACTCATATAGTTTGAAGGCCGTCGTTTTCTCCGTCCTCTTGAGAGGACTCCGTGGCTCCGTCACCCTGGCGACCATCAATCCAACACCTGCGTTAACAAGCCACAGGAAATCCTGCTCATATTTTTTAAGGCGAGCTCCCTCACCCAGAGACGAAACAACAAAGCGATGAGACTCCGCCTCAAGCTGAACGGGAATTTGCTCAAAAATCGACCGAACGTTAAACGCTCGAGTCGATGCATATTTTGAGATATCGCTTTTGTACTGATCGACCAGCTGAGTTTGAAGCTCACGTGTGCTCACGAGCGAATAACCCGAATCAATATAATTCTGAACGACCTCCGGCATGCCGCCGCAAACGATATAAGCTCTATAGTTCTTGAGCATCGCCTCATGAATATAGTTTTCGACAGGATGTTTCTCGACAAGGCAGCTGCGAATGCCTGCAAGCACATTCTCGCTAACGCTGTTTGCCCAACAAAACTCTTCAAAATCCATCGGGCGCATAACAATGTGCTCTACATACCCCACCGGAAAAGAAGAGATCCCCTTAAACTCAGTCCCAAGCATAGACCCCGAGAAGACATAGCTAAAGCGCCCATCCTCGACCAACGCCTTCATGAGTGTAACGATCTGCGGATACTCCTGAATCTCATCGACAAAGACAAGCGTATCGCCCTCAACAAGCGGCGCATCCGCAAGAAGGGCTACACGGTTGATAAAGTCAACGGAGTTCTTTGCGCCAACAAGTGCATTCTTTGCTTCGACATCGAGTAGTAAATTGACCTCAAAATACGAAGCGTAGTTGCTTTTTCCAAACGCGCGAATCGCATAGCTCTTGCCAATCTGACGCGCACCAGTAACGAGTAATGCCTTATTGGAGTTATTCTTCCAGCTCAAAAGCCTATCAGTGACCTTACGGCGTAGCATTAAACCCCCAAATGACAAAAATTGACAGATAGAATCGCCTAAAATCATACAAAAATTGGCAGATAATAATGTCGTAAATATACAAAAATTGGGAGATAGCAAAGGTTCGAATAGGCCTCAAAGCCACTGAAACAGTGCTCTACTTTGCGAAGGGGCTGGGGACGCTGTTGGGTGCGTCTCCAGCCCTCTGATTCTTACTTTGGATCCCGATGGTGGGGCGTTGTCGGTGCTGCTTGCTTGGTTACCTTGTCTCGCCGCTCTCTGTGCGTAGGCGGTAGCCGTGGACGAGGTCGCTAATAGCCGGCCAGGGAATCTGGCGGTCAACCCAAAATTGGAGCTGGACCAGATAGCGCTCGGTGGCGCGGGTGAGGGCCGCGAACTGTTCGTGAGTCTCAACCTGGGCGTAGAGGTCGCGGCTGTGGGCGAGGATTGCCGTGGTGTCATCCATTTTGCCGGTGACGTCGAAGGCGCCCGAGAACCAGTCGCACAGGCGCGCGGCGCTGTTGTTGATCGTTGCGAGGTCGGCGGTGCCGTCGTTGGCGTTTTCGTTGGCTTGGGCTCGCAGGAGGGAGAGGGCGTCGGCTGCGTTCATGCAGTAGCCGACGGTGAAGTTCCAGACGGCGAATTCGCGGCCGGTGTCGAGCTTGCGGCGGCGCATGTAGTCGATATCGCGCGGTTCCTCGAGCATCATTTGATCGGCGAGGGCCTCAAGTGCAGTGGTGTACTCGGCAAGGTCGAGTACGAGCAGGGTGTTGATATCCATCATCTTTAGGCCTCCGTTTCGATCTCGACGATTTCGTTTTTAATGTACATGCCCTGGTTGTCCCAGACATTGCGGCAGGCGGCGGCAAAGCGCTTGCGGTCGGCTTCGCAGATGCGGGCGAACATGTTGCAGGTGCCAAAGGGCTCGCACACATCAAAGAAGATGCAAATTGACGACCAGCCGCCATACCAGCTCACGGCGCCCGCCGGCTCGTGAAAGACGGGGTTCTCGATGTGCTCGTAATTGGCGATGGGGCCCGATACGGGATAGGTTACCTCGGCATCGCAGATCTTGGCCGAAAAGATACGTGACTCGACCGGACAGGACGATTCGAACAGCTTGCACGCCTTGGGAGCCTTGTCCCAGAGCATGTCGGCGAGAAACGTCTCGCCATTCAGCGTGATCTTGAGCATTTTTGTCATAGTAAGGACCTCCTCAATCCGTCGCTCAAGGGGTTCGCTGGCGGATAAGGAGAAGGCAGCAGCGGGGTCGCCGAACCCAAACTTTACGACAGATCTCTGTCGCCCCAGCCCGCGCTGTTCTTCGCTAAAGTACCATGCAGCAATTGCGCGCGCAATATCAGTTTTTGATTTTCTGGAAGCGGCAACCGACGAGACGGCTCGCCGGCTGCCGGCCGACGCGCGGCAAAGGCACTCGTCTATTCCTTAAGTTGGATGAAAAACGCCATGTTATTGCAGGGCTGCATACTCGTCCAATAAGTGCATAGAATCTCGTATAGTGCGAGTAAGATTTTGCGCTGTCTGTTTTATGTTTAGCAAAGATACAGTTTGCATAATCTGGTCTAATCCCTGCTCTATTAAAATAAAGTTGCACGTAAATGACGTAGATATGCTTGAGCTGGGGTTCTTTACGCTGAGCGGGTAAAAGCGACCGTTCACCGTTCAACTATTTTCAAAATGAATAAAATGAGCGATAAAGAGAATATAAACCTTAATAAACTC
>USAY01000089.1 GCA_900552755.1 uncultured Collinsella sp. | reverse complement strand
AGCAGCAGGATTTTGTGCTCGCACGCGCCATCAAGGTCGCCGCGAACAACGGCGCTAAGCTGATCATCGGCCACGTCATCGACTCCACTGCGCTCGAGAGCGCCGGTTCCTATCCGGTCGACCTGGTCAACGGCTTGGAGGAGGCCTTTAACAACTCCATCGCCAAGCAACTCGAGGAGGCCAAGGCCAATCCCGACATTCCCGAGGTCGAGGTCATGATTCGTACCGGCCGCATTCGTGAGACGCTCAAGGATGAGATGCTCGACGTGGTCAAGCCCGATCTGGTGCTCTGCGGCGCCCGCGGCCTGTCCTCAATTAAGTACGCGCTACTGGGCTCGATTTCAACGTTCCTGCTGCGCAACACCGACTGCGACATCTTGGTCGTGAAGTAGGTTCCTTCCCGCCGGCGCAAGGCCTGCGGGGTTATCACGCCGACGTCCTCGCCGCTTCGCGGCTGCGGGATGTCGGCTTAGATAACCCCTCCCGGCCTTGCGCCTTCGTTACCGTACTTCAGCGAGTTGGCTGATAAAAGATGGCGTGCCGCCCCGTTTGGGGCGGCACGTTTTTGTTTGGGGCGGCGCTTTTTTGTTATAAGGCGATCCTGCTTAGACGAGCTTGCACTTCTGGAATGATCTTCTCGAACATTACCTCCGCCTCGGAAAAACCCTCTTCTTTGAGACCGCGCGCGGCATCTCTTAGCGCGTCTGGAACCTCATTGCAGGTATCGGCAATCATTCCGGCAACAATTCCCCCGGGCAAACCCGCCCCGATCATATGGCTCATCACCGACCCGCGCGTTACGTCGTCAATCTTGCGGCTCCCTCCAAACGAGACGCCCATCTCGCGAACGAGACTGGGATAAACCGTTGTGCACAGCACGTCATAGAGCGGCGCCAACCTCACCTGCTTCCAACTTTCGTCCCACACGAACGACCAGTTCTTTAGATGGTTATCGCAGTTACCTACGGCATAGTCGAACAGCTGGTTATAGCCGACAAGGAACCTGTCCTCCATTTGATTCGTCGACGTCCTTCGCACCGCATCGACGATAAGCCCCAGGTAATTGACGCCCGTGGGCTCATATTTAAGCTCACGCGAAATGCCCTTGGCTTGACAAACATCTTCCTGGTGCAAACGGTATGGAATTGGCAATCCGTCAACCGAGCATCCAGCATCAGGCGTTACTCGGTCAAATCGCCTCACGGCGATAATTGGCTCGGCATCCTCAACTCGGATAAGAAAACACTCTTCGGCCGACAGGTCCATCAGAGAGGCGGCCCTCACGCACATCGCTTCGCACACCGTCTCGCCCGGGAACGTTTTCGATCCCGCCTTGAGAATGTGCGTAGATGGGGCCGCTCCATGAGGCAGGTACCATCCGCCACATGGATCATCGCCCGTATGGTAGAGACCGACCTTCGCCTGAGCACCTGCAAGGGAGATTCGACTCTCTAGCGCTAAATCAAAAGCAACCTCCGCCGGCGCGTATGCCAGCCCGCTTAGCTGTTCCTCACCTATCTCTTCATAGCCCATTTCGAGACTGTCGGCCGAAGGATCTCGCGTCAAAACCAGAGCGCCGACAGGTTCATCGCGGACTAAATCGAGCACCTTAAAGTAATCTCCGCGTTCCGCTCGCGCCCTTTTCTCAAGATCCCTGTTGAGCTGCCCCTCCGGAATGATGCCAGAGAAAAAGGAACCCGTTGCGTCCGGACTAAATGTCTCGGCCGACAACGGCAGCGAGGTCGAAATCGGGGCCGCATCACCGCTCTGGAGATATTTGGGGCTATAGGTGAATATCGGAAGCCCCGCGTTTTCCTCCAATATGCCAACCAGCTGGTAAGACCCATTAAACTCACGGTGAACGAACAGCGTGCCATCCATTATTTCCCCCTCACCTTCAGAATAAAATCAATATCCACGATGGAGGCGTAATCGAAAATGACACCAATTTCGACCGTTGTCCGCCCCCGCTCGATATCACCAATCACACGAAGGCTGCGGCCCGTCATAGTCGCGACATCGCGTTGAGTCAAGCCAAGCTCACGCCTTCTGAGCCTAAGGGCTTTCCCCATCTCGGCGGGATCGAAAACCACGCGCTCCGAGAAAGCGACTTCCGACGGTTTGAGCTTGATGCGCCCATCCAGCTTTTTAATCGTTGTCACCGTTCTCATCATGCCTCCAGCTATATTCCTATTCGTGAACATAGTATAAAACCGTGGAACTATGTTCATGTACGGGAATATAGTGTTTGCTACATTAGCAATGTTCCCGTTCAGGAATATAGCTACCGAGAAGCCTGATATTTTCTTAGATGGGCAGATCCTGAACGGCTACGCCATACGGGCTGACTACTCAAAGTATTGGAACTTGTTCGTTGAAAAAGCGAACGTGACGACGAAGCCTTCGCCCGGCTCGGACGATGCGGTGACGTCGATGCCCATCTTGGAGCACAGACGCGCCACCAGGTAGAGGCCGATGCCTGTTGCGCGCTTGGTGGCGCGGCCGTTGTCGCCGGTAAAGCCCTTCTCGAACACGCGTGGCAGGTCTGCCGCACACACGCCGCAGCCATTGTCGGCAACGGTGAGCTCAATGCGCTCACTCGCCAGGCCCTCGTCCAGCAACGCGCCCGAAAACACGATCTTCGCGCCGTCCTCACGCGCGTATTTAATGCTGTTCTGAATGAGCTGACCCAGAATAAACTCGAGCCACTTCTCGTCGGTAAACACCTCAAAGTCGAGGTCTTCGCACACCGGCGCCACGTGTGCCGCGATGAGCTCACGCGCGTTGGCCTTGATCGCGCCCGTCACCAGGGTCTTAAGATCCCAGCGGCGAATCAGGTAGTCACGCTCCACGACTTCCGAGCGTGCATAGTACAGCGCCTGGTCGATATAGCGCTCCACGCGGGCAAGCTCGCGACCGAGGTCGTCTACGCGCGACAGATCGTCTTCGCTGCCGTCCAGGTTTTCAAGAATCAGATGGGCTGCCGCCAGAGGCAACTTGGCCTCGTGGACCCAGCTTTCGATATAGTCGCGATAATCATCGGTCTGGCGCCGGCCTTCGGCAACCTCGTCGCAGGCAGCTTTGCCCACCCGGCGCAAGACCTCGTACTCAAGCTCGCCCTCGGCATAGGTCGGGCATTGCACCATCTCCTGCACCCATGCGGGACTCTCGAGTTCCTCTGCCGCGCGCTCCAACTGACGCAGAAAACGGCGACGGCGAGCGTACTCGATCACGATGCCGAGCATACCGAAAATAAAGGACACGCCAACCGCCACGACCACGATAGAAACGGGTGCGCCGGCGACCGTCAGCACAAAGCAGCTCAGCAGCACGCCGCAGGTCCACACGGCGACGGGAAGCAGCGCATCTTTAAAGAACTTGCCAAACGACATAGCCGGCCCCTAGACCGAATAGCCTTGGCCGCGATGCGTGGTCAAATACCCCTTGATGCCGATTTTTTCGAGCGTGGTGCGCAGGCGGTTGATGTTGACGGTGAGCGTATTGTCGTCCACGAAGGCGTCGGAGTCCCACAGGTCCTGCATGATGGCCGAGCGCGAAACGATCTTGCCCGCGCGGCTCAGAAGCAGCGAGAGGATACGCAGCTCGTTTTTGGTGAGCTCGGTGCTGGTGCCCGTTTGCGTGTTGGTGACCATTGAGCGGGCGAGGTCGAGCTCCAGCCCCTTGTGGACAAGTGTGCTGCGCTCGCCTGACGCCGCGGTGCGACGCAGCAGTGCGTTGATGCGCGCCACAAGCACACGGGCGCTGTAAGGCTTGGGAACAAAGTCGTCCGCGCCGAGCGTCATGGCCATAACCTCGTCGATCTCGGTCGTGCGCGACGTGAGAACGATGATGGGAACCTCGGATTCGCGGCGAACCTCGTGGCAGATATGCTGGCCGTCCTTGACGGGAAGCGTGAGGTCGAGCAGCACCAGGTCGGGCACGGCGGCGAGAATATCGCGCGAGACATGCTCAAACGATTCGCAGGCCTCGACTTCAAACCCGGCGCGGGCAAGGATGTCGACAAGCTCACGACGAATGGGCTCGTCGTCCTCAACGATATAGATCAGCGCCATTGATTCCGCTCCCCTCTTGGTTGTCTTGTCCCATTATGACCGCAAAGCTGCAGGTACACGCCTCGCGCGGTGCCAGGTGACAGAACTGTTCGCGAGCGGGGGCGTTTTGTCCGCCTCGCACTCGCAGCGGTGGCGGGGACCAAAATGATTCTTTAATCCCCGTCCCAGAAAAATCATTTAGCGGCGGGCGCGGAGCTTTTCGTAGCCTTCGGCGAAGAAGGCGACCGTGGCGGCGTCGGCCTCGGCGGCGTCCGTCTCGGTTGCGGGGACCACGCCGTGCTCGTCACTCACCAGGAACAGCGCGCCCTTGAGCTGCGCGGGAATGTCCACGCGCGTGACCGGGATGCCCTTGGTCTGGGCCAGCTGCTCAATGAGCGTCGCCGTGCCGCACAGACACTCGTCCGCTGGCGCCACAAAGGCCAGCTCGCCGTTATCGACGGCGGCGAGCAGCTCGGGCGCCACGCCGGTTTCGTCGGCCTCGGAGCGGGCCTCGGCGGAGCGGGCACGTAGCGCCTTGGCCGACGTATCGGCCAGCGGCTCGTACTCGCCCACCGTCATGGCGGCGTTGCCGTTGATGTCGATCACCAGCATGAGCACGCCGTCGTGTGCGGTGTAATCACCCTCGGCAAGCGACCACTCAACGTGTTGTTTGGCCCAGCTGAGCATGTTGTGGGTAAGCGGCTCGCCCTGCACCAGGCGCTCGGACAGCGCGCGAATGTGGCGGTTGAGCATGGGCACCTTTTTGTTGGACATGCGCCAACGGCAGACAAGCGCGGGCTTGTCGAGCGTAAACTTCTCGACCGCCTCCTGATTGGCGCAAAAGTCCTCGTACGCACGCTGATCCTCGGCATTGCCAAACAGCTCGGCATCATCAATCTGGGGCATGGTCATACCTTTCGTGTTAGTCATTCCGTCCTCTTATACCAAAAAGACGGCCCTCCAAACGGAGCAGCCGTCTTTTGCAGAGATTATTTTGACGATACGGTCAGGCGACCGATCGGCTTAATGGGATAGAACAACATCCCATTAAGGGTTTTCCAAGTGCCCGAGATTGCCCCGAAAGAGGAGCGCCGCGTACTAAATGTACGCAAGCGACGGTTTGAGGGGCAAGGTCGGGTGCTTGGGAAAGCCTCTAGTGCCTAAAATGCCTGGCCCCTGTGAAGACCATCGCAATACCATGCTCGTTGCAGGCCTGGACGCTCTCGTCGTCGCGCTTGGAGCCGCCGGGCTGGATGATGCAGGTCACGCCGTGCGCGGCGAGCACGTCGACGTTGTCGCGGAACGGGAAGAACGCGTCGCTTGCACAGGCAAAGCCGCCCTTCTCCACGCCCTCGCGCTCGCAGAAGTCCTCGGCGCGCTCGCAGGCAAGCAGCGCAGAGTCAACGCGGTTGGGCTGACCCGGGCCCATGCCAATGCCGGCCTTACCCTTGGAAACCAGGATGGCGTTGGACTTGACGCCCTTGCAGACCTTCCAGGCAAACTCGAGCTCGGCCATCTCGGCGTCGGTGGGCTTGCGGTCGGTGGGGAACGTAAAGGTCGCAGGATCCTCGGTCACGTGGTCGACCTCCTGCACCAGCATGCCGCCGTCGACGGAGCGCAGCTCCACCTGGGCGCCGTGGTCCACGCCGCCGGTGGCCAGCACGCGCAGGTTGGGGCGCTTGGCCATGCGCTCGAGCGCCTCGGCAGTGTAGCTCGGAGCGATGATAACCTCGACGAACTGCTTGTTCTGATCGGCAAAGTGCTCAACCAGCTCATAGGGAACCTCGCGGTTGCAGGCGATGATGCCGCCGAAGGCGCTCTTGGGATCGCAGGCGAAGGCGCGGTCGTAGGCGGCCGTGATGTCCTCGGCCACGGCGGAGCCGCAGGGGTTCTGATGCTTGAGGATCACGCAGGCCGGCTCGTCGAACTCGCGGACTAGGTTCCAAGCGGCGTCGGCATCCAGATAGTTGTTGTAGCTGAGCGGCTTGCCCTGGATCTGCTCGGAGCCCACGAGCGGGAACTGCGAGCTCGCGGTATTCTCGCAGCCCTCGGCAAAGCGATAGACCGTGGCCTTCTGCTGAGGATTCTCGCCATAGCGCAGGTCGTCGACCTTCTCCAGCGAGATCTCGAGCTTGGCAGAGGTGTCCGCCACGTCGCTTGCGTGGGCGGCGAGCCAACGGGAGATAGCCGTGTCGTAGGCGGCGGTGGTCTGGTAGACCTTCACCTGCAGGCGACGACGGGTGGAAAGCGTGGTGCAGCCACCGGTCTCGCACATCTCGGCCAGGACGGCATCATAGTCGGCCGGGTCGGAGATGACGGTAACGCTCGCGGCGTTCTTGGCGGCAGAGCGCAGCATGGAAGGACCGCCGATGTCGATGTGCTCGATGGCGTCTGCGAAGGTGACCTCGGGGTTAGCGACGGTCTTCTCGAACTCGTACAGGTTGACGACGACCAGGTCGATCAGCTTGATGCCATGCTGAGCGGCCTCCTGCATGTGCTGCTCGGAATCGCGGCGGGCCAGCAGCGCGCCGTGAACCTTGGGGTGCAGGGTCTTAACGCGGCCGTCCATCATCTCGGGATAGCCCGTGAACTCCTCGATGGGGGTTACGGGAACGCCCGCGTCCTCGATGGCACGAGCTGTGCCGCCCGTAGAGATGATCTCGACGCCAAAGTCATCGACCAGCGTCCGTGCGAAATCGACGACGCCCGTCTTATCGGTAACCGAGATCAACGCGCGTGCGATCTTCACATCAGATCCCATGCAGTCCTCCTGTCTGGTACGCCGCCGTGCTCTGTGAGTCGGTGATACGTCGATCTGCAGCGCTCGCGCAGCGGCATTGAAAATACTGATTCAATGTAGCGCATCGAGCGCATCGATGCACCCCGCAACGCACGCATGTGCAGAAAAAGTTTGCGAGCAGAGGGGTGAGCACGGCACCGGGCACGGTGAGTTCATGGAACACAGGGGCACCATAATTAGATGCCAATAGCGTGGTAGAACTGTGCTCGATATGCATCCGCAAAAGAAAGAGGCACCATGGTCTCGCGGGTTCTCTACCGACCGTTTGATACCGAAGACTTCGACGCCATCGTGCTGATTCTGCAGCAGCTTTGGCACAACAATTCGGATAACGATGAGTACAACCGCCTTGAGGCCGCGTGCGACCTCGCCTATTGCCTTTCGTCGTCGACGTTTTCGCAGGCTGCCGTAATCGACGGTCAGGCGCGCGGCATTGTGCTCGCACGTGCGGAACAGAGCTCCGGCGCCACCATCAACGAGCATTGGATGGATACCGAACGCGCGCTGCTATCGCAGATGCGTGAGCTGGAGCCCGATGCCTGCGCCGAGTATCTCTCGTTTGTGCGCGCAACCATCCGAACCAACAACCGCCTGCTCGAGAGCAGCCCGTTGCCGCACGACAACGAGGTCACGCTGCTTGCCGTGGATCGCGATGTCCATGGCCTGGGCGTTGGCACGGTTCTGCTCGATGCCGCGGTCTCGCACCTGTCCTCGCTTGGAGCGACGAGGGCGCACCTGTACACCGACTCCAACTGCTCGTGGAAGTTCTACGAGCTGCACGGCTTTAAGCGCACGGCCACGCACCGCGCCAACCGCGAAGAGCGCCGTCACGCCATGCCGCGCGAAAGCTTCCTCTACGAACTCGATCTAACAGCCTAAACCCAGCAGCCATACCTAGTCATTTAGGGATGTTCCCAGTGATTAGTCGTTGGGGACAGCCTTCGTAGGTAGCGCATAAAAATGGGATGGCTCCGTCGGCAGTCGCCGGAGAAGATCCATCCCAAAAATCAGAGCGCGCTAGAACGTTCCGCCGCCGCCTCCGCCGACGCCGCCACCACCGCCACCGGAAAAGCCGCCGCCGCTGCCGCCGCTCGAGCTATCGGAACTCGAAGCCAGCTCGCGGATGGTCTCGT
>USAY01000088.1 GCA_900552755.1 uncultured Collinsella sp. | reverse complement strand
ACAATAAGGTACACAGAAATTGCAATAGAACCAATCAGAGAAAACAGCGGAACAACCAGCAATTCAAGCTTATTACCCCATCGATCAACCACACCCCCACTCCAATGAGCGGGAATTGTATCAGGGAGGACTGACCAAGCCGCCCATAGAATCAGAAATGGAAGAATAGAGAGGATGAAAGATGATAACACTGCAGTAGTTTTTTTTGAGGCTCTCATCGATTCCGCGTCTCCTTGCGCACCCACATTCCACTCCGCCTTAAATCAAGTATAAATAAAAACTTGAATGCAAGTTTGTTTTGATTAGTATGGAAACTATATCCATTTAGTTCTAATTTGTTCGTAGTATCAAATCGATACCGACACTAGCATGACGTAGTCTTTCAAGACAGCTATTCAACATTGGAGGTCACCGCTATGGACAATGTGAACCACCTAAACGAACTCTCAATACAGTCCCAGCTTAGCATCCTTGAAAAACTGGTCGCGGACGCGGAACAATCTACCGACGCAAGACGCGATTTCGAAGCTCAGCCTCGTGCCGTATTCCAGAAATATGGAATTACAGACCTCCAAATCAAAGCGGGAAATCGAAAAGTCTCTCTGTACGAACTGGTGGAGTCAACCGAAAAGGAGGCGCGTGTCCCCGTTGCACGCGCAGTATATCGTCGTATCCAACTTGCATATTATGACGAGGACAACGAAGCTGAGCCGCAAACGATACCTCTCGTAAACGTTGTACTTAATGCAAACGCAGTAACGAACGCAAACATCATTCTGAACGCAAACGGAATGGCAAACGCAAACGCGAATGCTCAAAACAACGCCAACCTTAAGTACGACGTCAACACAATGGGCTATGGATCAGCTATTTTTATGAACAAACCTGATGTTGTTGAACTATCGGAATCGTACAAACAAACTTCTGTTTTCAGGAAATTTGATCAAGAGGGCTTGAGTGCAGCGAGGCAAGCAGCCATGCTTAAAACAGCAATCAAGAATTCCAGCTCCAATACCATCAACCCCGAAGGGGCTTCCAATGGGGTCGCCCGCGGGTATTATCGCTCCGTCGAATTCGAAGTTACTTACTCCGAGAACGAAGGCACCTTGGTAATCACCGACGCCCGTTTGCTCGCGGCATGATTTCCGAAAGCTCGCAGCACGTGCTGTTCCGCAGACCTCGAATGCTGACATTTATAACAACATATAAATGTGGCGCTGTGTGTGATCATTGTCTGATGAGCTGCACTCCGAACAACAGTGACAGGCTTACTCTTCCCCAAATGCGGCAATTCATCGATAGCTTCGCCGAAGTATGCGTCGGAAGTGGTGTTGTTGTGTTTACGGGCGGAGAATGCACCCTTCTTGGCGATGACCTTCTCGAGGCCATCGCATATGCGAATTCTTTAGGACTCTTTACTCGAATTGTAACGAATGCGTGGTGGGCAAAAAGCGAAAGAGACGCAGAAACGTTCCTCAACGAATTGAAGTCATGTGGCCTTGACGAAATCAATATCAGCTGCGACGACTTTCATGCGGAATATATACCCCTCGAGAATGTGCGCAACCTTTGGAACTCAGCAAAAACAATGGGCTTTCAAACTCTCGGCATTGCGGTCTGCAGAGATAACAACAGTACAATCAGCCCGGCATACCTGTGCAAGTACCTTAATGAAGACATTCCACTCCTGCATCAGTTCGACGATAATACCCAGCCTCCCAGCGCGCCAGCCCGCTTCATCACGGATTCAGGCATCACGCGAATTGGGCGCGCACGAAATCTCAGTCTCAACCAAAATGCGCGACCGCAGGCACGTCTCTTAGCGTCACACTGTTCCGACTGCGGCCGAGACTTCGTTATTTCCCCAAACTGCCATCTTGCACCCTGCTGCGGAATAAATGCAGAGGGAACTTGGCTTTTCGATCTTGGCAAAATCAATCTGACGGATGACATTAATGAACTGCAGCTGCTCCTACTTAATTACATACAATACATAGGACCAGGAGGGCTGCTGAAGCACTTGCGCACGAGCGGAGGCCTTTCTTCATTTGGGCGCTCAAGCTACCTCTCTCAATGCGAGATTTGCGAAGACATCGCCCTCTCGAAAGAGGCACAGACCTGTCTTGCAAAGCTAGCTCCTAAACTGGCAGCCGACTTGATTGTCGAGACTAAATTCGAGACTACCTTTATCGGAAATGGGTCTGATATACATGATTGAAGTGCTACCCTCTTTAAATTCGCTCTCGAGTAATCCACTCCGTAGATTGGACACTCTTGGAGTAACAGATTTTTTAGACACACTTGACATATCTATAGATCCTTTTGAATGCGCGCATCGCATCTGGGATCAACTTGACAGGGAGCATCAAGAGATCGTCTCCTTCCTGATGCTAGGTGGAGAGATTGATCTCGATTCAGAAGTGGCAAAAAGAAGTCTGCTGAAAGGCACTGTTGAAACCATAGCCTCACTCGGGCTGCTAAGCAAGCACAATGGCAATGCCTCCCTTTCCGGTTTATCTCTAATCCGATATCATGGCATCTGGCTTTTTGCCGATGCGCCATCACCCTCGCCTTTACTATATTTTGGCTCTGATTCAATTGGGCTCGCTCGTCGGCTAAGCCCATCCCCCGGAAAGAATGCCTTAGACCTCTGCTCTGGACCAGGCATCCAGGCACTCATACTGGCAAAATCTGGAATGCACGTCACGGCGATAGATATCAATCCAATCGCCTCAGAAATCTGCCAACTAAACGCACTGGTCAATGGTATTAGCGAAGATTTAACTGTTCTAACCGGAAGTCTCTACAACGCACTAAACAATATCGAAAGCTCTTGCAGCTATGAACTCATTACGGTGAATCCTCCTTTGCTCCCAATCCCAGAAGACGTACCATACCCCTTCGTTGGCGATGGCGGCCCAGATGGCCTCAACATCACAAGCAAGGTTATTCGAGGTGCAGGAGATAAACTCACTGATAGCGGATACCTCTCTGCAATTGGAATGATTGGCCTTGGAACCAACAATCAATCAGCATTTGAACGAATACAGAACGATTTGTTGCAAGCTGGCCTCAATGGCGTCTTGACAATAATCTCGAGCTTTAACCTCGGACCCCAATCTGGCTGGATCGACGGTATCGCATGCACATCTGTTGCACATGCTCCAGGAAAATATTCCAGCAAAGAGGAGGCTGTAAAACAGATATCGCGCGCATACAAAAAAATCCACTACGACCGCGTCTGCACCTATCACTTGAAGGCGTGGAGGGAGAGACAGCCCTTTCAAAATCCCATCCTAACGATTCAAGACTGCTCCGCAGATGGCAACCCACTTGGCCCCTGGATCCTCTAAAGCATCCGTCATACGAAAGCAGGTCAATAGGCTGCGCGCCACTCTCTGATGACGCGCAGCCTATCTCATTTCCCCCGCGCTTTACCGAGCCCGACTCACACCTCATAGTTGGCACCGGTTTTCAAAATGCAAGATTCCGCATACAAAATCACTTCTTCTGTCTAGGTGGCAGACCTACGATTTTTGTAGTATAAAGTTCCTCTCAATGCCTTCAATCTATTTCGAGATTGAGAAGAACTTGCATCGGGTTTCATAGAAGCGATATAGATGATACGTTTTGTCCTATCTATATTCCGACATACATCAGGATGCCTCGTCTTTATCGTCATTTCAATAGTCGGCTTGGCCCTTTCCCACATTGCCCCCTTTTTGAACGGTAAATTAATTGACTTCCCGCACGTGGACCTCGTGGACAGGCCCCCTTGTGTAGCTGCACCCGAGGCGCCTCCCCGTCGCCCTCCAGCGCCGGGGTTCCCCTCCATCACGAAGAGGTAATCCCCGTCCGGCCTCGCCGTCTCTGCAACGCCGAGCCTCCCGAGCGACTCGAGGAGGGCGGGCTCGTCCCAGGAGATTTGACAATACTATAGAGACACGTGCCAAATTAGCTACTCAGTAGTTACCGCTGCTGGGCGCGGCGGGCGGCTCGGCGGGCCCTTGCTTCCTGGATCTCATCGAGGTGAGCGATGATCTCGGAGGCGCTCTCCTCGATCGCCTTGCCGTCGGTACGCACTACAAAGCAACCCAGGCGCTTCATGAGAGCACGAGCCTCCTCGAGCTCGCTTCGCACGCTCTCGGGCTCGGCATAGGAGCCGGCGACGGCACGGGCATAGTCGTCGCCCAAGCGGCTATCGCGAATCTCAGAAATAACGTCGACGGTCGAAATCAGGCCAAACAACCGCATCGGGTCTACCTCGTAAATCGACTTGGGCGGCTCCATACCGTGCGCCAACGGAACGTTGGCGACCTTGTAGCCCTGATAGGCCAAATACATCGACAGCGGCGTCTTGGATGTGCGCGACACGCCCAGCAGCACGATATCGGCACCCGACAGATCGTCGCAACCACGTCCGTCATCGTGCTCGACAAAGTACTCCATGGCCTCGATGCGGTGGAAATACCGGTCATCGGTCTTATGGATCACACCCGCCACTCCTTTTGGCGGCACGCCGATAAGCGACGACAGCACGGCAAGCGTCGGGCCGATCAGGTCGACCGAGCGAATGTGCAGCATGCCCAAGTAGTCGAGCACGCGAGCACGAAGCGCCGGATCGACAATTGTGTGGAATACGGCGATATCGCGATGGTCCGCATCGACATGCGGACCCACAAACGACTTAACCTGCTCCACCGAGGTCACCTTAGGCAGACGTAAAACACGAAAAGCCCCTTCATCAAATTGCCCGGACGCCGCAAGCACCACCTCACAAGCGGTATCACCGAGCGAGTCGGAGATAACGATAACGGTGGGACGAGCGGTGACCGGGCAATCCATGCGGGGCTCCTTTTGCGCTTATGCGCAGGATAGCTTACTTTTTGCGGGCAAGCTCACCGATGTTGGCGATGCCGGAGAAAACGGCCTCGAAGCGGTTGAGCAGCTTAAGGCGATTATCGCGGAGCTGCTCGTCCTTGTCCATGACCATAACCTCGTCGAAGAAACGGTCGATGGGGGCACGCAGGGCGGCGAGGGCAGCGAATGCGGCAGGATAATCCTCGGTAGCAAGCGCGGCATCGACGGCGGTCTGAGCGGCCTCGGAGGCGTCGGCAAGCGCAAGCTCGACCTCGCCCATCAGAGCGCGATCGTACTCCGCGCCCAGTTCGGACTTGGAGATATGCGCCGCGCGGGCGTAAGCGGTCGCCAGGTTGTCGAAGGTCTCGGCGTCGTTCTTGCGGGCCTCATCGAGGGCGGCGCAGCGGGCGAAGAAGACCGACGGGGCAATAATGTGCACCGCGGAAACGGCGGCAACGGTGTCGGCCGGGATCTTCTCGTCGCGGGCCATGCTCACCAAACGGCCGTGGAAGAAGTCGCGAACCTGCTGGGCGACCTCGGCGGCGTCGAACTCAATGCCCTGCTCGCTATAGAGCTCGAGCGCAAAGTCGATGAGCGACGTGGGGTCGATCGGCAGACGGTCGCGAAGGATGTTGATGATGCCGATGGCGGCACGACGCAGCGCGTACGGGTCGGAAGAGCCGGTCGGGGGCTCGCCGATGGCAAAGATGCCGGCAATGGTATCGAGCTTGTCGGCGCAGGCCACGATGCAGCCAGCGGTGCCCTCGGGGAGCTCGTCACCGGCAAAGCGGGGACGATAGTGATCGCGAATAGCGTGAGCGACCTCGTCGTTCTCCCCCATCGCGCTGGCGTAGTAACCGCCCATCACGCCCTGCTGGCTCGTGAACTCGACGACGGCGTTGGACACCAAGTCGGCCTTGCACAGGTGAGCGGCGCGAGCGGCGTCGGCGGCCAGGTGGGCACCCAGGTGAGCCTCGCGGGCAATAGCGAGCGCGAGCTGCTCAATACGCTCGGACTTGGTGAGCACGCTGCCGAGCTTCTCCTGGAAGGCGACCTTGGCCAGGCGCTCGCGGAACTCGTCGAGGGAGATCTTCAGATCCTCCTCGTAGAAGAACTTGGCGTCATCCAGGCGGGCGCGAACGACACGCTCGTTGCCGTCGATCACGCGCTCGGCATTCTCGGGCTTGCTGTTGGAGACGATCACGAACTCACGCGTCAGCTTGCCCTCGCCGTCATAAATCGGGAAGTAGCGCTGGTTGGTGAGCATGGACTCGCAGATGATCTCGTGCGGGACCTTGAGGAACTCCTCATCGAAGGTACCGACGAGCACCGTCGGCCACTCGCAGAGGTTGATGACCTCATCGAAGACCTTCTTGGGCGTATCGACGTGGCAGCCAGGACGGGCAGCCTCGACCTCGGCGATTCCGGCAAGGATGGCCTCGCGACGGCGCTCGGCAGAGAGCACGCCGGCGTCCTCGAGCACCTGCTCGTAAACAGCGGGGCTGGCGACCACATGGTCACCGGGGCCCAGGACGCGATGGCCGCGCGTGGTGTTGCCGCTCGTCACGTCGGCAAACGACACGGGCACGACGTCCTCGCCCAAAAGGCAGCAGATCCAGCGGACCGGACGTACAAACGTGGCGCGCTCGTGGCCCCAGCGCTGAGAGCGGTAGTTGGGCCATTGCAGACCGGCGATGGTCTTCTCGCACAGGGCCGTCAGGATCGGGGTGGCCGGGGCGGAAGGAATGTTCTTCTCGGCAAAGACGTACTCACGGCCGTCGGTGTCCTCGCGACGGACCAGATCCTCGGCAGCCACACCGCACTTGCGGGCGAAGCCCTGGGCGGCCTTGGTGGCGTTACCGTCGGCATCGAAGGCGATGTTTGCCGCAGGGCCACGTTTGACCTCGTGAACCTCATCGGTCGCGGTGGCGACGTCGGCAACGAGCGCAGCCAGGCGACGCGGGCTCGAGATCACGCGGACCTCGCCGTGGGCCAGACCGGCCTCGTCTAGACCCTTGGCGATCATAGTGCCAAGCTGCTTGACGGCATTGTTCAGCGGTGCAGAGGGCATTTCCTCCGTACCGATCTCAAACAGGAAATCCTTAGCGTCTGCCATGGCTTACGCCACCTCGCCTTCCTGATCGGCATTCTCGTTGATTCCGGCGACCTCGGCCATATAGGCCTCGCAGCACGCCTTGGCGACGGCGCGGACGCGCAGGATGTAGTTGGCGCGCTCGACTGCGGACAGCGCACCGCGGGCATCGAGCAGGTTGAAGGCATGGCTGCACTTCATGACGCAGTCATATGCCGGCAGCGGCAGCTTGCGCTCCAGGCAGGAGTGGCACTCAGCCTCGTAGTCGTCAAACTTCTGACGCATCATTTCGACGTTGGCGACCTCAAAGTTGTAAGCGCTGAACTCGCGCTCGTTCTCCAGGAACACGTCGCCGTAGGTCATGGGCGTGCCGTCGGGCAGATAGCTCCACACCAGGTCGTAGACCGAGTTGACGCCCTGGGCGTACATGGCGATACGCTCCAGGCCATAGGTGATCTCGACGGGCACGGGGTCGACCTCGATGCCGCCCACCTGCTGGAAGTACGTAAACTGCGTGACCTCCATGCCATTGAGCCAGACCTCCCAGCCAAGACCCCAGGCGCCGAGCGTCGGGCTCTCCCAGTCGTCCTCGACAAAGCGGACGTCATGGTCGTTGGGGTCCAGGCCAATGGCGGCCAGCGAACCCAGGTAGAGCTCCTGGGCGTTGACCGGCGAGGGCTTGATGAGCACCTGGAACTGATAATAGTGCTGCATGCGGTTGGGGTTCTCGCCGTAGCGGCCGTCGGCGGGACGGCGGCAGGGCTGCGCATAGCAGGTGCGCCACTCGGCGGGACCGAGCGAGCGCAGCGTGGTCGCGGTATGGAAGGTACCGGCACCGACCTCGGAGTCATAGGGCTGCATAATGACGCAGCCCTGCTCGCCCCAGTACTGCTGGAGGCGCAGGATGATGTCTTGGAAGGAAAGCGATGAAGCGTTCATGCCTCTAATATCCCCTCGTCGAAACGATTACACGGTTAGGTACTGTACTATAGCGGTTTTTAGTCAATAGCGCCGATGCGGTTGAGCGGCCAGTAGCG
>USAY01000087.1 GCA_900552755.1 uncultured Collinsella sp. | reverse complement strand
GAGGTGCTGGGTACCTGCGGCATTCGCGAATACTTTGAGTTTTTGGTCTCGGGCGAGCAGTTCAAGCGCAGCAAGCCCGATCCTGATATCTATCTGCATGCTATAGATCGTTTGGGATTGCCTGCGGACCGCTGTTGCTGTGTGGAGGACTCTCTGTATGGCATTACCGCAGGTAAGCGCGCCGGTCTGACGGTAATCGCCAAGCGCGAGGAGCGCTTTGGCTTTAGCCAGGATGCCGCGGATAAGATTATCGACCAGCTGCCGGACCTGCTGGAACTCGCGTAGGTTCTGGGCAGTACTGCTACCACAACACTGGTTCCGTTGGCATAAGAGAGGGACGACGCTATGACATTCAACGTTAATGCTCTTGGGTTTGGCGACAACGTCGTCGACCGCTACGAGCATATTCACACGATGTATCCGGGTGGCAATGCGGTGAACTTTGCCGTGTATGCCAAGAAATGCGGAGCCGCGCGCTCCGCGTATATGGGCATCTTTGGCAATGATGCTGCTGCCGGGCATGTGATTGCGAGTCTTGAGGATGAGGACGTTGAACTAGCCAAATGCAAGCAGCTCATCGGTGAGAATGGTGCTGCGCGCGTGACCGTCGTTAACGGCGACCGTGTTTTCCTTGGCTCCAATGAGGGTGGCATCCGTGGTGATGCGCGCTATGTGCTCGATCGCTTTGACCTTGCGTACGTGAAGCAGTTCGACGTAGTCCACTCGGGCAACTACTGCTTTACCGAGCGCGAGCTCCCCAAGCTGAAGGCTGCAGGCATCACCGTATCGTTTGACTTCTCGGACGATTCCACCGATGAATACTATGAGCAGATTGCCCCGTTTGTCGACTTCGCCTTCTTTAGTGCTGCCGATGCTGCAAGTGAGGATGAGATTCGCGAGCGCCTCGCTTGGGTTAAGAATTTGGGCCCGCGCTTTGTGTCCGCAACGGCGGGCGCCGAGGGCTGCATCGCCTATGACGGCGAGCGCTACTATCGCCAGCTGGCAAAGCCCGTAACGGACATGAAGGACACCATGGGAGCCGGTGACTCGTTCCTGACCTCATTCCTGATGTGCTATCTCGATTCCGCCAAGCGCGGCGAGGACGGACCTGAGGCCATTGAGCGTGCGCTCGATTTTGCGGCAGGTTTTGCCTCGACCGTGTGCGGCATGGAGGGCTCTTGGGGCCACGGAGCTCCGATCACCGAGTAGCCTGAGAAAGCGCTGGGAGGCTTGGGGCTGAAGCCTTGGCTGACTGACGCTAGATTACATCGGAATTCGGATAGGGGCTCGCCTTGGGTGGGCCCCTTTTTGATTGCTGGAGAAGACTATGGATATCAAAGCATGTGCAGCTGGCTTTTGCTGTGCGGACGTGTACCAAAACATCGGCGTGTTCTATCCGACTGGCAATGGCATCGACTGGGGTATCCACCTGGCGCGAATGGGCATATCGGTATCTGCGGTGTCGGTCGTCGGAAAGGACGAGTACGGAGACAAAATGCGCGAGGCGCTGGCTGCCGAGGGGTTCGACATCTCGCATCTTCGCGTGGAGGACGGCGATACCTCGGTGATGCTCATGGCGTTGAAGGACGGCGTCGACCGCGTGCATCTCGAAGCGATTGACGGTGTCATGGAAACGTACCGACCAAACGATGATGACCGGGCATTTATCCTGGAGCACGATGTCATCCATACCGACCTGTTTGGAAACTGCTTAGACCTGCTGCCCGAATGGCACGAGGCAGGCAAGACCGTCGTCATGGACTTTTCGGTGTTCAGTCAAGATCCCGAATACGCCTGTGAGAACCATTTTCCTTACGTTGACTATGCCTTTATGTCGTTTGAGGAGGATAGCGCGGAGCTGCGCGACTGGGTGCGCCGTGTGCAGGAGCTGGGCCCGCGCGTGGCAGTCGCCACACTTGGCGAGAAGGGAAGCATCGCCTATGACGGTGAGCGCTTCTATGAATGTGGGATCGTGCCGGCCGAGAAGGTTGTCAATACCGTGGGCGCCGGCGACTCGTATATCGCCGGATTCACCAAGGGTGTACTGGATGGGCTTGACGTGCCGGCGTGCATGCATGCCGGTGCCGAGCTTTCGTCCCGAGTCATTGGGTCGTTCGAACCGTACTAGGAATAAAAGCCTGGAAAGGAGTGCAAGATGGTAATCGATATGCTGGTCCAGCCCATGCTCTACGGCGAGATCTATACGCCAGACGACGAGCCAGACGGCTTTGGTTTTTGGGAGCGTGAGTTTGGCATGGGGCACATGGGCCCCATGGACTGGGATGAGCTCGTGGCCGAAATGGATGTCTGCGATGTGCGGAAAAGCGTGCTCATGCCGCTCGATGTGACCACGGCGTGCGGCGGGCACTTTGGCACCAACGACCAGGTTGCCGCGCTTGTTGCCGCGCACCCCGATCGCCTATGGGGATTCGCGAGCGTGGACCCGCAAGTGAGTGGCGCCGCCGATGAGCTGGAGCGTGCCTTTACCGAGCTGGGGGCCAAGGGGCTCTGCCTGCATCCGGCAAAGCAAGGTTTTGCGCCCGACGATGCCGTGGCCGAGCCGCTCTACAAGCTCTGTGAGCGCTACAACAAGCCGGTGGTTTTCCATGCCGGTATGTCCTGGGAGCCGGGTGCGGAGCTTTCGCGAAGCCACCCGCTTGCGTTTGAGCACACCATCGCAACGCATCCGGATGTGCGCTTTAACCTGACGCACTTTGGCTGGCCCTGGGTGCGCGAGACCGTGGCGATGCTGCTCAAGTATCCCAATTGCTATACGGATGCCTCTATTACCTATATCGATTCGCCCGAAGAAATGATGCAGCGGCTCTTCACCGTCGATATGGGACCGCTGTGGTATGAGCGTGCCCTGTCTCATCAGGTGATGTTTGCCAGCAATACGCCACGCTTCCGCGCCTTCAAGCTCAAGCGGGCGCTTGATACTGTGCCCATGCGCGATGAGGCGCGGGAGAATCTGTATTCCGGTACGGCGCTGCGTTTTCTGAAAGGTGATGAGTGACATGGTGACACTCGAGACATTGAGCTATCTATCGACGGCGCCCGACCAGTTCATCGATATCACAGAAGATGTGCATGCCGCCATCGAGCGTAGTGCGGTGACCGATGGACTGGCAGCGATTATTTTGTCGCATACGACTTGCGGCATCGTGGTGAACGAGGGGCTTCCGTGCGTGGAGACCGATCTCATGGAGACGCTCGATCGCATTGCCCCGCCCGATGCCCCCTATGCGCATGCTCATTTCTTGCCGAGCTATGGTGCCACGGGCAATAACTCCTGTGGTCATATCAAGAGCATGATTTGCGGCAATAGCTGCTTCTTCCCCGTTCAAGACGGCCACATTGTATGTGGCGGGGCCCAGAACATCTACCTTGCGGAGTTCGATGGACCTCAGAAGCGAAAAGTGTTCGTTGAGGTGCTGGGCGAGTAGCAGTTGATGTCTGTGAGTCGGCGAGCTAAAGGAGATTGACCATGTCGTTTATGGCTTCGATGTTTGGGACCGAGAAACCGGTAATTGGCATGCTGCATCTGCAGCCGCTGCCTGGCGATCCTCTGTATTATCCGGGCGGCAGCGTTTCGCGCGTGATCGATGCCGCCAAGCGCGATCTCGAAGCGCTGCAGTCGGGTGGCGTGGACGGCATTCTGATCACCAATGAGCTATCGATGCCCTACGAGCAGCATGTGTCGGCAGTGACCCTTGCCGCTATGGGGCATGTCATCGGAGCTCTTGCCGCAGATTTCTCGACCCCTTGGGGTGCAGAGGCTATTTATGACGGCGATGCCACGATCGAGCTGTGCGCCGCCGTTGAGGCGCAGTTTACACGCTGCAATTTCTGCGGTGCCTGGGCTGGCGATCTTGGCCTGATCAATCGTGACTTTGCGCACACCATGCGCCGCCGTGCCGCCCTGCGTCTGGATGACCTAAAGATGTTCCATTTCATCACAAGCGAGGGCGAGGTGTACCTTAACGACCGATCGACTCCCGATATTGCCGATTCGCTGGTATTCAACTGCCTACCCGACGCCCTTGTTATTGGCGGGTCTGCTGCCGGGCGCGGCGCTTCGGGCGAGCTTGCCGACGAGGTGCGCGTCCGTGTTGGCGATGTGCCGGTGGTATGTGGAACGGGATGTCGCGAGATTACCGTTGCAGACGTGTTTTCGCATTATGATGGCGCGTTTGTCGGTACCTGCCTCAAGCGAGACGGCAAGCTCGACGCCCCTGTCGAAGCCGAACGGGTCGCGCGGTTCATGGCTGCCGCCCGTGCCGCGAGAGGGGAGTGAGCGGCATGCCGTACTATCTTGGCATCGACATTGGAACGAGTGCGTCCAAGGGCGTGTTAATTGATGCGGAGTGTCGAATTGTGGCGCAGGCATCTTGCCAACATGAAACCGAGAACCCTCAGGATGGTTGGTATCAGCACGATACAGAAGCGATTTGGTGGGGTGATTTTTGCCGGCTGTCTCGCGAGCTTATCGAGTGCGCGGGCATCGAGGCGAGCCAGATCCGCTGCGTAGGGTTGTCGGCTTTGGGCTGTGATTGCGTGCCAGTCGATGAAGATTGCCACGCCTTGGCTCCGGCAATTCTCTACGGGGTCGATGCTCGCTCGAAGCCGCAGATTGACGAGCTTCTTTCCGAATATGGTCCCGATCGCGCTCGCCAGCTCTTTGGACACGATCCGTGTTCGTCGGATATCGCCCCTAAGGTCCTTTGGTTTAAGGAGAATATGCCCGAGGTCCATGAGCGGGCGGCGAAGTTTCTTACGGCTTCGTCCTATCTATGCGCCAAGCTTACCGGCAGGTTTACGATCGACCGTTACCTTGCCGAGGATTTCCTTCCCTTATACGATCGTGAGACGTGGCAGGTTAATGAGCGCGGGTGCGCGCGGTTCTGCCGTCCCGACCAGATGGCCGAAGTCATGGCGGCGACCGATATCGCCGGCGTAATCACGGATCGGGCGGCGGTTGAAACCGGTCTTGCGAGGGATACGCCGGTGCTTGTCGGAACAGGCGATTCGGGCGCCGAGGCGATTTCTACTGGAGTGTTCTGCCCCGGGGACATGATGGTGCAACTCGGGAGCACGGCCTACTTTATCTATTTGGCGGACCATATGGTCGATGACGCTCGTCTATGGCCAGGGACATTCATCATCCCCGGAACCTACGGCATCTGCGCCGGGACCAATACAGCAGGTGCGTTGACGGCGTGGTTGCGACGCGAGTTGTACCGCGATGTCATGGATGCCGAACACTCCGGCGGCCCCGATGCCTATGAGGTCATGGCGCACGATGCCGGGCAGGTAGGTCCTGGAGCAGATGGCCTGCTGTGTCTTCCATACTTTGCGGGCGAGCGCACCCCGCTCAACGATCCCGAGGCGCGTGGCGTGTTCTTCGGTCTGACCGAAAGGCATACCCGGGGCCATATGGTCCGCGCGGCTTTGGAAGGGATCGCCTACACTGTTGCGGCTCATGTCGACATCATCGAGCGCGAGCACGGGCTTCCCATCGAGCGCATCATGCTCGTGGGCGGCGGAACTAAGAATCCGGTATGGATGCAGGCGATTGCCGATGTCTGCGGTCGTGAGGTCTCGGTTGCGAAGGTTACGGTGGGCGCATGTTTTGGCGATGCTCTTATGGCGGCACTTGCTGGCGGCGCCTATTCATCATGGGGTGAGCTTGCCCGGGTTCTTGGGGTCGCGCAAACGATCGAGCCTGATATGGACGCTCATGAGCTGTACGCATCGCGCCGCCGTATCTTTGATGAGCTATATGCGCGAAATTGCGACCTTATGCACGAGCTAGTATAGCGCCGCCGAATTGCCCCACGCTCTTATGGGGGCTGCGTTGTGCGATTCGCATGTCCCTTGAGGGTCGTGGGCAAAAAATGCCAAATATGAGTACTGTCACAAATTTAGTAGCAGCAAAATTTGGCTCTTGAGGTCCAAGTTGAGTGTCTGCGGACAACTTAAAGCCGTCTAATATGTCCCTGGGTATGCTAAAACGACCTGGTAATGAACAGTTGTACATTATCAGGTCGTTGTTTTGGTGCAAAATAATGTGACCAGTTTTACAACAGTACTCATATTTGGCATTTTTTGCCCACCGAGGTCAGCGGAAGTCGAAAATGGAGTGGGAATTTTCCAGGACGACCGACTTGATGCTCTCCTCGGGGCAGTTTTTAAGCGCAGCAATGACCTCGGATACTCTTATGAGTGAATCGACGAGCTGTCGCGCGGATGTTTCCGCGTCTGGTTCGGCCGGCGCGTCGGTTTCGAGTAGCAAGCGATCAAGTGGAATCTGTCGCGCGTATTCGCGCCCACGTTTGGTCGCAAGCATGCGTTCATTCACGGAAAAGTAGCAGCCCGCAATGCGTGCGCGGACAAACTCATCTGAGGTGCCGCTAAACCAGTGGAAGATAATGGTGGGGGAGTTGGGGACGTCCTTTAGAAGGTCGTTCGACTCCAAAGTGTCCAAAGTTGCTCCCGCCGCGCGAACGGCGTGAATGGATAGAACGCGTCCAGGTAGCGGGGACTGCGATAACGTTCGGCATAGCCGTTCAAATGCCTGCGTCTGGTTTCCCTCGGTGCCTGCAAAGCGTGGCGAGAAATCGAGCCCGACCTCGCCGATAAACCGTTCCCGGATGGCGAGTTCACAAAGCAGACCGACCTCGGCGGTTCCGCATCGGCCGTCGGCAATCCACCAGGGGTGGAGGCCCACCCCTGCAATAACGTTGGGACTACTGCTGGCGCGTTCGGATGCTGACGCGAAATCGCGTGGATCGACGCCGCAATCAAAGAGCTCCAGTCCCATCGCTGCGGCTTCGTGGGCAACGGTGTTCGGGCTGGCCATCAGGTCGAGGTGACAGTGAGCATCAAAGGACTGCAGCTTCATCGCGGTGTGCCTTGCTAGTCCAGGCGCTGGCCGTCGGCGCGAACGCGCTCGGTACCGCGTCCACTGATCTTGCGAATAACCTCGCCGGCAATCATCTGGCCCATGATGGGCGGCATAAAGCTGGCGGTTCCGAGCTCGGTGCGCTCGTGGATGTTGGAGGGGTCACGGCGCTGAGTCTTGACCGACTCCTCGCAGCTAAATAGAACGTGCAGGCTCTTGATGCCACGTTTTTTGCACTCTTTGCGCATGATACGGCTCATGGGGTCGCGCACCGTGTCAAAGATATCGGCGAAGCGCAGGCATTCTGGATGCAGCTTGTTGCCGCCGCCCATAGAGCTCACCAGGCGAATGCCCTGGTCTTGGGCGTATTTGGCAACGGTGAGTTTGGCCGAGATCGTATCGATGGCATCGATGACGTAGTCGAGCTTGCCGCCCGTCTGCTCCAGAACGCTCGCGAAGAACTCGTCGATGTTATCGCTCAGCAGGTATTCGGTGCGCTTGATGACGGTGGCAGCGGGGTTGATGTCGTGGATCATGGCTTCCATAACATCGACTTTGCGCTTGCCGATAGTGCTGTGAAATGCGATGGCCTGGCGGTTGATGTTGCTGGGCGCGATAACGTCCTTATCCAGAATCACGAAGTGTCCGATGCCGCCGCGGGCGAGTGCCTCGCAGCAATTAGAGCCCACGCCGCCGCAGCCGAGCACCAACACCGTGGCGTCGGCGAGCTTGTCGAGCGCCTCGCGCCCCATGATGATCTCGAGCTTGGTGTCGCGCGTCTCGACGGGAGCGGCGGCTGCGGTTTCGGTCATAGATATCCTCCGATGGGGAAGTAATTAACGTAATTGGCTATCGCCATTATAGGTATTATTCTGCCTCCATTTGAGGCCTTGGGGCATGTTGAAATGAAGCGGGGATTCGCATAAGATTGAAGCAGATGGCACCCGTGGCCGCGGGTTGGCCAACTCCGAAACACGTTTATGGCGTGAGAAGTGGCCGTCTTCGCATTACGCGGGGGCGGCTATTTCATTCGACCTCCAATGTGGATGCCGAGCTCCACAGCCGCGATTACAAGCAATAACAACGTCAGGACATCGTCAATACTCATAGTCCATCTCCTTCTCTGGTAGAGGGGAGCTGGCCCATCTGCTTCTAACGGTATTGTAACTAAAAGCGAACGAGTGTTCTATGGCTATTGCTGAATTAGATAATTAGACAAACATCTAAATATCGAGTATAGTGTGCGCGTCGAACGAACTGGTGAGAGGAGGTTCTATGCCGGGAGAGGGTTTTAAGGCACTGGCCGATCCGACGCGGCGGCGTATTTTGGAGCTGCTGCGCGAGGGCAATTGCACGGCGGGGGAGCTTGCCGAGCATTTTGACATCA
>USAY01000086.1 GCA_900552755.1 uncultured Collinsella sp. | reverse complement strand
GCGGCGACGGCGGTCGTGGCGGCAATGTCGTCATCCAGGCCGATGCTCAGCTGTCTTCGCTGATCGATTACCGCTTTAAGCATCACTTCCGCGCCGAGCGTGGCACGCACGGGCAGGGTGCCCGTCGTAACGGTAAGAGCGGCGAGGACCTGATTCTCAAGGTCCCTATGGGTACCGTGGTGCGCGAGCTCGACCCCGAGACACAGACCCCGATGTTTGAGATTGCCGACCTTGTGCACGACGGCGAGCGCGTCGTCGTGGCGCCCGGCGGTGCCGGCGGTCTGGGCAACACGCACTTTGTGACGTCGGTGCGCCGCGCTCCGGCCTTTGCCCAGCTAGGCGAGCCGGCCGAGGAGCACTGGATCGAGCTCGAGATGAAACTTATGGCCGATGCCGCGCTCGTGGGCTTTCCCTCGGTGGGTAAGTCATCGCTCATTGCGCGCATGAGTGCCGCCCGCCCCAAGATTGCCGACTACCCGTTTACCACGCTCGTGCCGAACCTCGGCATGGTGCGTGCCGGCGAATATTCTTACGTCGTTGCCGACGTCCCCGGTCTTATCGAGGGCGCGAGCGAGGGCAAGGGCCTGGGTCATCAGTTCCTGCGCCACATTGAGCGTACGGCCCTGATCATGCACGTCGTCGACATGACGGGTGGTTTTGAGGATCGCGATCCGGTCGAGGATTATCGAATCATCAACCGCGAGCTCGAGCAGTATGGTGCCGAGCTTTCGGAGCGTCCGCAGATCGTCGTCGCCAACAAGTGCGATGCGCCGGGTACGGCCGACAAGATTGCCGACCTTAAGCGCGCAGCGCTCGACGATGGACATATGTTCTTTGCCGTGTCTGCCGTGACGGGCGCCGGTCTCAATACGTTGATGCTTGCCGTAGGTGAGCAGGTGGCCAAGCTCCGCGCCGAGCTGGCGGTCTCCGATGAACCGGTCGACCTGCGCGACGATGAGTGGGAGCGCCGCCGCCTGCAGCGTGAGAAGCGTTTCCGCATTGTCCAGGAAGAGCCCGGTGCCTTCCGCGTGGTCGGTCGTGCCATCGAGCGCATGGTCATCCAGACCGACTGGGAAAACGAGGAAGCCGTCATTTACCTGCAGCATAAGTTTGCGCGTATGGGTGTTGACGACGCGCTCGAGAAGGCCGGTTGCCGTGCGGGCGACGAGGTCCGCATTTGCCAGCGCGCCTTTGACTTTGAGGGCGCTGAGGACTTCTCGGAGTACGAGGAGCTCGAGGATGCTGGCGAGGACGTTGCCGTTGAAGTCATTGACGTGGCCGATGCTGCGGATGAAGGCGTCGAGGTTGTCGATGCGGCGGATGCCGCGGGCGATGCCGAGACCTCGGAGGGCGAGTAAGCCATGTCGCTGCGCGGTGGAATCGGTCTGCCCGAGCTTCCTCTAGAGGACGGGCAGGAGTTTAGGCTCGGCATTATGGGTGGCACCTTTGATCCCATCCATTACGGGCATCTGGTGACTGCCGAGCAGGCGCGCGAGTCGCTCGACTTGGACGCTGTGCTCTTTATGCCGGCAGGGTCTCCCGCCTTTAAGCTTGACAAGCCGGTGACGCCTGCCGAGGACCGTTATGCCATGACGGTCCTCGCCACCGCCGCGAACCCGGCCTTTTTGGCGAGCCGGTTCGAGATCGACCGCCCGGGCGTAACCTATACGGCCGATACGCTTCATGCCCTTCGCGACTTTTACCCGCCGCAGGTAAAGCTCTACTTTATTACGGGCGCCGACGCGATTATCGATATCGTGACCTGGCATGATGCCGAACGAATCGCTGAGCTTGCTACCTTTATTGCGGCGACGCGACCGGGCTTTGATATCGATACGGCGCGTGCCCGAATCAAAGAGTCGGGGCTGCCGTTCGACGTGCGCTATATTCAGATTCCGGCGCTGGCGATCAGCTCGACGAACATTCGTAAGCGAGTTGCCCGCGGCATGAGCGTGCGCTACCTTACGAGCGAGTCCGTGCTCGGCTACATTCGCAAACGCAGGCTATATGCCGAATTGGGCCAAGAAGATTTTGAGTGATGGGGGTCTACGTTGTCGGTAGAGGATCAGTTTGAGGGCGATGAGCGCGCGCTGCTCAAGCGCATTCAAGAGCTGCTCGATGTTCGCATGAAGGATAAGCGCAAGCGCTATGTGCATTCGCTGGGTGTTGCCGAGACCGCACTTCATCTGGCCGAGGTCTACGGCGTTGACCGCTTTGATGCCGCTGCTGCCGGTCTGATCCACGACTGGGACAAAGTGCTCTCCGACGACGAGCTGGTTACGCGCGCTCTGCATTACGGCATTAAGATTGCCGGCTCTCCTTCCGCCGCGACGCCGCTTTTGCATGGTCCTGTTGCCGCCTATGAGCTTCCGCAGCTTTTCCCCGAGTTGTCGCCGGCCGTTTTCCAGGCTGTCGACCGTCACACCGTGGGTGCCTGCGACATGACGCCGCTCGATATGGTGGTCTTTGTGGCCGATGCCATCGAGCCCAACCGCCACGGCGACTATGCGCATGCGCTGCGCAAGATGGTGGGGGAGTCGACGCTCGACGAGTTGTTCTTCTCCTGTTTTGCGCAGGGTTTGGTCTATGTGATCCAGTCCGGGCGCTATCTTTATCCCACGGCTATTACGATTTACAACCATTACGCCCAGCTGCGCTAGCTCGGGTGTGTCTAGAAAGAGGTATTCCATGGCCGACGAGACCATGACTGACGAGCAGATTCTTGAGAACGTGGAGCACAAGAGCTTCGCCGCCACGTCCGACCGCACCGCCGCCTCGCTGTCCGCGAGCGGTGTCGCCGCCGAGGATGTCGCCCGCGCCGCTGCGCAGGCCGCCTACGACAAGAAGGGCGAGGACGTTCAGGTGCTCGACCTGACCGAGCTTTCCGATGTGTGCGACTACTTTGTGCTCGCCACCGGTACCAACAACCGCCAGGTCGATTCTATCGTCGACGAGATCGAGGAGAAGGTCGCCGAGGCTTGCGGCGAGCATCCGTTCTCCATCGAGGGCCGCGAGCAGAAGACCTGGATGCTCATGGACTACGGCTCGGTTGTCGTCCACGTCTTCACTCCCGAAGCCCGCGACTTCTACCGCCTCGAGAAACTCTGGGGAGACGCCCCCCAGCTCCCCCTCAACCTCCTCTAGTAGCTCATTTTGAGACGGGGTTAGCTACCCTCACGCATATCGCCGGGCAGTTGCGGTTTTCCGCACCTGCTCGGCTTTCTTTTTGCCCAAAGTAGCTAATTTGGGACGGGGCTTTTTTAGCTACTACCTACCGTTCGCCGATAGAAGCGAGTTGCGGTTCATTGCGTGATATTTAGCTTTCCGACTCGGGTAACGTATTTGTTATCTGTAGAGGAGGAGATGCGTATGACTCGGACCGCGCGGGAAATCTCTGTTTACGGCTATTACCATGTCGTCCAAAAGGGCTGTGGTGGTCAGCTGATATTTGAGGATGCTGACGATCGACTCTATCTGATTCGACTGATAGCTTCGAAATGCCAGAAGTTCAAAGTGGATGTTATCGCATGGTGCCTTATGGATAATCACATTCACTTGTTGCTAGATGACGGGCATGCTCACCTGAGCGATTGTATGCATTCGATTACGACGGCGTATGCCATGTATTTCAATTCTAAGACAGGCAGGAGAGGTCCTGTTTTCCAGGATCGATTTAAGAGTGTGCCGATTCTCGATGATGATCAGCTGCTCAACTGCGTTCGTTACATTCACGATAACCCTGCGAAAGCCAGAATTGGCACTGCTTCGCTCTATCGCTGGAGCAGCTTTAGCGAGTATATGGGCTATCCGGGAATTTGTAAGACTGATTGCGTGCTCGGGTTGCTCGGGAATTCCCAGAGATTTTTTGCATTTAGCACCTCGGGCGAGCCCAATGGCTATTGCTTCCGTTATGGCGCTCATGTGAGTGATACTGACGCGCTTGAGTTTGCGCAGGCGTTGCTCAAACCATACGAGCCTCACTATCTCAACGCTCTGCCCAAGGGCGTGCGTGATGACTGTATCCGTAAGCTCAAAAGCGAGGGCTTTTCGATCAAGCAGATCGTGCGCCTCACGGGTATCGGCCATTGCACGATTCAAAAAGTTAAAGTTGAAAAGTAGCTCATTTTAGGCGGGATAATTTTGCTGCGGCCGCCAAACCGGACATCCGGGGTAGTCAATTTGGGACGGGGCTTTTTTAGCTACCCTTTGGCTGACGGTGAATGAATTAGGCCGAATGAATCTCAACCGATATATAGGGGTAGCTAAAATAGCCCCGTCCCAAATTGACTACCAATGCCGTGTCGGACGGAAGGCAGCAACCCCCCGTCCAAAAAAGACTAGTTATTGAAGCGGGATTGGCGGCCGAAGGAAAGGGCGGTGTCGCCGAATTTGTCTCGGACGGCGTCGATGGCGACGGAGAGGTCGCGGCGGTCGCTGGATTGGGCTCCGCGGTCATCGATCTCGCAGAACAGGTCAGTCTGGATGCCGCCTTGGTGGTCGAAGTCGCTCATGCCGATGCCCGCTAAGCGAACATGCATGCCATCCTGCCAGATGTTGTCGAGCAGTTCGAGTGCAACCGCCACGAAGATGTTCTCATCGTCGGTCGGATGAGGCAGCCGGCGCTGTGCCGTACGCCCGCTGCCATACGAATACTTAAGCTTGAGCGTTACCGTGGCACCCGTCAGCCCCTGACGGCGCAGGCGGCGTCCCACTGACTCTCCCAACAGCGCAATCGCCGCCTCAATATCCCCACGCTCAGTCAAATCTTTCGCAAAGGTGCGTTCATTGCTGACCGACTTGACCTCGCGCTCTTCATCGAGACTCGTGACTTCGGAGATTTCGAGTCCCAGTGCACGCTGGCGCATGCGCTCGCCGTTGACGCCAAAAATAGATGCCAAGGTGGATTCCGGTGCACGTGATAGCTCGCCGAGGGTGTAGATGCGCATGCGGCGCAGTCGCTCCTCGGCCGAGCGTCCGATGCCGCTCATGGCAGATACCGGCAGCGCGGCCAAAAAGCGCTGCTCGGTTCCGGGGCGCACGATGGTCAGCCCAAACGGCTTATCCTGCTCGCTTGCGATCTTTGCGACCGTCTTGTTGCAGCCCACGCCAATGGAGCATGTCACTCCCAGTCCTGCCACGCGGTCGCTTATACGCCGCGCAACCAGCAGCGGGTCTTCGGGCGCAAAGCGACCCGGAGTGATATCGATAAAGGCTTCGTCGATGGATACGCGCTCAACGCGTGGCGTCTCGTCGGCGAGAATCGCCATGACCTGCGCGCTCACCTCGCGGTAGCGATCAAAATGCCCGTGCGTCCAAATCGCTTGCGGGCACAGGCGTCGTGCCTCGGCCGAGGCCATGGCGGAGTGCACGCCAAAGCGACGTGCTTCGTAGGAGCACGTGGACACGACGCCGCGCGACTCGGCATCGCCGCCCACGATGAGTGGTTTGCCGCGCCACTCGGGATGGTCGAGCATCTCCACGCTCGCAAAAAACGCATCGAGGTCCATCAGGCCTACCGCCGGGCCCGTCCAGGGCGGCGGCGTGACGCCCGCAGCATCCTCATAACCGTATGTATGTTCGCGTCTTTCCATGTCATGAGTATACCGCGCAGCTCATGTGGGGTGCGTGGATGTGCTTGCAAATCGCGAATTCTTGTCTAAGATATGGATTTGCCCTCGACTACACCGAAGAAGTTGGTCTCACGGACTTCACCTGCCCGCGTCGATGGCGTATTATGTTCAACTGTTTGTTTGTAGTTGCAGCCTAAAGCTGCTTGGTTGGAGGAGTTTCCTTTGGCAGTCAAGATTCGCCTTGCTCGTCACGGCGCTAAGAAGCGTCCGTACTACCGTGTCGTCGTCGCCGATTCCCGCGCCCCGCGTGACGGTCGTATCATCGAGGAGGTTGGCCGCTACAACCCGATGACCGCCCCCAAGACCATCAACCTCGACCTCGAGAAGATCGCTGACTGGCAGTCCAAGGGTGCTCAGCTCACCGACGCCGTCGCCGCTCTGGTCAAGGCCGCCAACGAGGGCGAGAAGACCGAGACCGTCGTCAAGAAGTCCAAGAAGCAGCTCGCCAAAGAGGCTGAGGCCGCTAAGGCTGCCGCCGAGGCCGCTGAGGGCGCCGAGGAGTAAATCGTGCCTGAGGTTGACGCTGCACAGCTCGAGGGTGAGGCAATGCTCTCAGATCGCATCGCCGATCTCGTCGAATATCTCGTTGTTCAGATCGTCGACGACCCGGATTCCGTGAGCCTCGAGGTCATCGACGGTGACGACGCCTCAACGATTGAGGTTTCGGTTGCCGAGGATGACGTCGCTAAGGTCATCGGCCGTCGCGGCCGTACCATCAAGGCCATTCGCACGCTCGCCCGTGCACTGGCCGCTCGCCTCGACACTGCTGTCGAGGTAGAGGTTCTGGGCTAGGACCTTGAGGTCCCAGTACAAAAACATCGCCCGTGTGGTCAAGCCGCACGGAAGGAAGGGGGAGGTCCTCGCGCAGCCGCTGCGGGGGCTTCCTTCTGTATTGGAGCCGGGTATGCGTGTCGCCTTGACGCCGCCGGCGCTCAAGCGCGACCGTTTTTGCACGGTCGTGTCCGTCACCGAAACGGGCGATGGCGATCTGGTCTCGTTTGAGGGCATAGACGACTTGACGGCCGCCGAGGGCATCACCGGATGCTACGTACTGGCCAATCGTGACGACTTTGAGCTCGATTCGCTCGATGCCGCCTATACTGACCTCATGGGTCGCGAGGTGGTTGACGAGCGATTCGGTTCGCTCGGCACGATTGTCGAGATCATGTCGACGCCCGCCAACGATGTTTGGGTTATCGAGGGCGATCGGTACGGCGAGGTGCTGATTCCCGTGATCGAGCAGGTTGTGCTCGATCTTCCCGACACGGGAACAATTTCCGTCCACGTTATGGACGGCTTGATCGATATGGACAAGTAGGGAGGACAACATGCTGATTGAGACCCTTTCGGTCTTTCCCGAGATGTTTGAGCCCGTCATGTCCACATCGATTTTGGGCCGTGCCCGCAAGGCCGGCCTTTTTGATTTTAAGGCGTATAACCTGCGCGACTGGACGCACGACCGCCATCGCAGCGTCGATGATGAGCCGTATGGCGGCGGGCAGGGCATGCTCATGAAGGTCGAGCCCATCGCCGAGGCCATCGAGGCTATCGGCTCCGAGGGTCCCA
This sequence comes from uncultured Collinsella sp., assembly GCA_900552755.1. Taxonomy (GTDB): domain Bacteria; phylum Actinomycetota; class Coriobacteriia; order Coriobacteriales; family Coriobacteriaceae; genus Collinsella. Next base: position 1,103 of record USAY01000086.1, on the reverse strand, counting down.
AACCCACCGTGGTGTTCTTCACGCCCTGCGGCGAGCCCTTTACGCAGCATGTGGCCGAGCGTCTGCTCAAAAGCGAGCGGCTATTGTTTGTGTGCAGCCGTTACGAGGGCGTCGACGAGCGTGCGTATGCGTATGCCGACGAGCGCCTGTCGATCGGCGACTACGTGCTCACGGGCGGCGAGCTGCCCGCTATGGTCGTGGCCGATGCCGTCGTTCGTCTCATTCCCGGAGCCCTGGGCGACGAGATGAGCAACGTGGACGAGTCCTTCTCGACTGCCGAGGACGGTGGCTTGCTCGAGTACGCGCAGTACACCCGCCCCGCCGAATTCAATGGCGAGGGCGTGCCTCCGGTGCTCGTGAGTGGCGACCACGCCAAGGTCGATGCCTGGCGCCGCAAGAATGCCATCGAGCGCACCTGCCGCTGGCGTCCCGATCTGATCGAGACGGCTCGCCTCACGCCCGAAGAGCGCGCGTATGCGCAGGAGATCCTGGACGCTTCGTATTCGCAGAGCGAGGAGTGAGAATGGTTCCATCGCAGCATTCTGCCCTGAGGGGCGCCTTTGAGTGGATTGTGATTGTCGCGATTGCGCTCGCCGCCACCTTCGTGATTCGTACGTTTGTGGTCGAGCCCTTCGTGGTGCCCACCGGCTCCATGGAGTCCACAATCGAGGTCGGCGATCAGATTCTGGCGCAGAAGGTGACGCTCGGGCTCGGCCAGCCCGTCAAACAGGGTGACATTGTGGTGTTCCACAATCCCGACGCCACCTCCGAGCATGACGTGCTGGTAAAGCGCGTCATCGCCACGGCCGGCCAGACGGTCGACCTGCAGGACGGCAAGGTCGTCGTCGATGGCCAGGCGCTCGACGAGGACTATACGACTGGCATGAGCTGGCCGCTTTCGGTCCAAGCCCCCGGCGCTCAGGTGAGCTATCCCTACACCGTCCCTGACGACTGTGTGTGGGTGATGGGCGACAACCGCGAGAACTCTGCTGACTCCCGCTATTTTGGCCCGGTCGACCGCTCCGACTTGATCGCCATGGCGCTTGTGCGCTACTGGCCGCTCAACCGCATCGGCGCTATTGACTAAAAACCGCTATAGTACA
>USAY01000085.1 GCA_900552755.1 uncultured Collinsella sp. | reverse complement strand
CTTATCCGTTGATAATCGAGGCAATCTCGCGCAAATCGTCGGCAAAGTAGATGCCTTGCTGGCGCCTCGGGCTCGAAAGCCCCTTATCAATCATGTGCCCGAGCAGCGCCTTAAGGTCGTTGTAGTAACCGTCCAGGTTATACAGGATGCACGGCGCACTCAGGTGCCCCAACGACACCGCGGACATGACCTCGGCAATCTCCTCGAGCGTGCCCGTCCCGCCGGGAAAGGCAATGAACGCATCACCAAGCTCGATCATCTTGGCTTTACGCTCGGCCATATCGCTCGTCACGATAAGGTCGTTGATACCGTCATGTTGAAACTCGGCCTCGATAAAAAAGCTCGGCTCAACACCCGTCACGTGTCCACCCGCCTCGAGTACGCTATCGGCGAGCGCACCCATCAGCCCCGATTTGGACCCGCCGTATACCAGCGCGTGCCCGTTGGCGCCAATCCAGTTGCCCAGCTCCTGCACCGCGGGCAGAAACGCCGGATCATTGCCGGCACTGGCACCCAGATACACGGTGATATTCATATTTGGTCCCCCTTGTTGTGGCGCACGACGTTCGTCTTAGCGCTGGCGTCGACGATACTCGCGCACGCGACGCGAAAGATCGGCGAGCTCGTCACGATCGAGCTCTTCCAAATGCTCAAGATCGTCCATAAAGCGCGCCATGGTGTCCTTTTGGCGCATCTTGATAAGCGTATTGCAGTAGTTCACCGCCACGCCCGTAAGCATGGCGATATAGAAGATACTGATGACGCTTAGGATAACGGTAATGCCGCGGGCAACCGGCGTTTCAGCGGGGATATCGCCAAAGCCAATCGTCGAGACCGTCTCAAAGCTAAACCAGAGACCATCGCCAAACGTGAGGGTCGTGGGCTCGGACAGCCAGACAGCCGTCGAGCAAAGCAGATAGAAAATAAGAAACAGGCCCGTAATGCGTGCAAAGCCAGCCTGTCGCAGCACATCGGCAAGCGTCCTCAACCTGTTCATCGCGACCCTTTCCACGGACAACCAATCACGTTCGCTCGGTATTGTCCCACGCCTCCCCAGCAAACGGAACTAGTCATTGGGGACGTTCTTAAATGACCAGTCAAACAAGAACGTCCCCAATGACTAGTCGTTTAAGAACGTCCCCGATGACTGCCGGGCGGGAGCGTTTAGCGGTACAGCTGCCGACTGGGCAGGCTGAGCTGGTATCTTTATGCGGTAATGTCTCGATTCGTTAGGATTGCATGTGAGAGCTTCCGCTGTCCTTCGTTCAGTTATATATCGCACCCTGGCCGTCGCGCTTGCCGCGCTTGCCGTGCTGAATTCCATCGCGCCTGTCCAGGCTTTTGCCGATGACTCTAGTCAGCAGGTCAAAACGGTCCGCGTTGGTTGGCTCGTCAACAACGAGGGCTTCCAGGACGGCACCCCCGGCGAGCGTCTCTCGGGATGGGGTTACGAGTACCTCCAGACCCTCTCGTACTACACACCCGGCTGGCAGTACGAATACGTCTCCGGCACCTTCACCGAGCTTATGGAGAAGCTCGAAGCCGGCGAGATTGACCTCATGCCAAACATCTCCTACTCCGAAGAACGCGCCCAAAAACTGCTCTTTTCCTCGAACCCTGAGGGCACCGAGCGCTACTACATCTATGCCAGGCCCGAGCGCGACGATCTGGCCAAGGGTGACCCCCGAGCGCTCCAAGGCCTTACCATCGGCTGCAACCCCGGCGTTATGCAAACCTTCGTTGGCCAGCAATGGCTCGCCAACGAAGGAATCGCCTGCACATACAAGGAGTATGACGGAAACTCCGTTCTCTTTGATGCGCTGGCAAACGGCGAGGTCGATGCCGTCATCATGAACGACACGACCTCGTCGCCCAGTGCCTCCCCCATGTTCTACATTGGGTCGAGCGACTACTATTTTGCCGTCCCCAAAAGCCGCCCCGACCTGATGGACGACATCAATGCCGCCATGACAGCAATCGCCCGCGTCAACCCACGCTATAACGACGAAGTCAAATTTCACTACTCGGCCCAAAACAGCGGTTCATCATCGCTCAACGGCCCCGAATGTTCCTGGCTCAAAGCAAACAACAACACCATCACGCTCGGCTACATTACGGGCAAACTCCCCTACTGCAACGAAGACGAAGACGGCAAAATGGAAGGCTCGCTCGCATCGCTTGCGACGACGCTACACGATAAATTTGGCATTACGGTCAAAACCGTCGCCTTTGATAGCTACAAGATGATGTCAAAGGCCCTGTCAGAGGGAAGCATAGACGTTGCGCTGCCGGCATACCGAGATTACTGGTTTGCCGAGCAATCAGGCGTTGTGCAGTCGGTATCGTTGGGGACCATGTCCCTCACCGCCATCCACACCGGCAGTAACCTGAAAAAAGACCTTCAGAACATCGCCTGTACCAAATCATCGTTTGTCAACCGAAATGCACTTGAAAGTCTATTCCCCACAGCGACCGTAACCGAATACCAATCCGACGATGAAGCGTTCGACGCCCTCAGGAAGGGAACGGCGCGCTGCATCGTCGCTCCCAGTTCACGCGTAAAAACCATCGGTGACCGTTATGATCTCGAGGACTGCGAGACGGTCGAGCTCCCTGACACCTGTGACCTCGCGTGCTTGATGTCGCGCGGCAAGCCCGAACTGCTGGGAATCATCAACAAGGGCATCATCAATGCCGGAGAATCGCTCTCCGCAAGCAATTACTCATCCACGTCGTACACGACCCAGGAATCAGACACGCTTCAATTCCTTTTTCGCAACCGCACCGCCATTGCAGCTACCCTCATCGGTATGTTGTCGGTCGGCATCGTCCTGCTCATCTGGGCGCTCGTGCGCGCTCGAACCGAGCGCAAAAAAGCCGACGCTGCCAACGCCGCTAAGACGGCATTCCTCACGCGCATGAGCCACGACATCCGTACGCCGCTCAACGGTATCCTGGGCCTTATCGAGATTGAGGAATTGAAGGAAGGCGATATCAAGGTCGCCCGCGAGAGCCGTGCCAAGGCGCGCGTTGCCGCCAATCACCTGCTCTCGCTGATCAACGACATCCTCGAGATGGGCAAAATCGAAGACCGCAAGCCAACACTGGAGCATGCGCCTTTTAACCTCAAAGAACTCTGTGACAATACGCTGGTTCTGTGCAAGCTCCGCGCGTCCAGTAACGGCATCACCATGCAGGACAATAGTCTGCCGTACGCCACGGGGCCATACATGATCGGCAGTCCCACCCATATCCGACAGATCATGATCAACCTGTTAGACAACAGCATTAAGTACAACAAGCACGGCGGCTCCGTCACCTTTAGTTCAAAGACCAGGCCACTCGATGACGGGCGCGCGCTCTTTTGCTTTAGCGTTTCGGATACCGGCATTGGCATGACTCCCAAGTTTTTAAAGCATATCTATGAGCCGTTTGCCCAAGAAGGTAACGATGCGCGCAGCAAGTTCCAAGGAACCGGCATGGGCATGCCAATCGTCAAGTCGCTTATTGAACTGATGGGCGGCACCATCGAAGTCACCAGTGAGCTCCATGTGGGTACTTCGTTCTACGTGGAGATTCCGCTCGATATCGACAAGAACCCCCAGGCACGGACGGATACGGTCGAGAGGGCGCTCGACTGCTCGCTCGCCAACATGAACGTGCTGCTCGCCGAGGATAACGAATTGAATGCCGAGATTGCCCAGGCGCTGCTAGAATCCGAGGGCGTCGTGGTCACCCGCGCCGCCAACGGCAACGAGGTCGTCGATCTGTACCTGTCGCATCCCGCCGGCAGCTTCGATGCGATCCTGATGGACATTTTGATGCCGGACATGGACGGCTACGAGGCAACCCGCGCGATTCGTCTGAGCGAGAAGGTCGATGCAGCCGATATCCCCATCATCGCGCTCACCGCCAATGCCTTTGCCGAGGACGCCAAGGCGGCACACGACGCCGGCATGAACGCCCATCTGTCCAAACCGCTCGACTTTAACAAGCTCAAAAACATACTCGCCCGCATCAAGAAAAACGGATCCGTTTCGCTATAGTTTGTGCTCAACCACCACGCACGACCAGAAAGGAAGCCAACGATGTTTAGGCCCTTACGTCGAAAGAAACGCGCCATCACTGACGAGGAAGCGCGCGAACTGCTCGCTACCTGCAAGCGCGGCGTCTTTGCCGTCAACGGCGACGATGGCTACCCGTACGCCATTCCCGTCAACTACTTCTTTGACGCCGAGCACGACAAGATCTATTTCCATGGCGCCAAAGCCGGCCACAAGGTCGACGCACTCAAGCGCGATGACAAGGTCTGCTTTACCGTATACGGCAACGAGTGGTACCAGGACGGTGACTGGGCTCCCTACGTTATGAGCACCGTCGTCTTTGGCCGTTGTCGCCTGGCGAATGACACCCCCGCGTTTATCGAGGACAAAGTCCGCCAGTTCGCCCTTAAGTACTACCCTTCTGCCGAAGAAGTCGAAGAGGAAATCGCCAAAGACATCAAGGGCGTCCAGCTCTACGAGATTTCGATTGAGCATCTTTGCGGCAAGCAGATTCAAGAAAAGTAAGCCCCTCAGCAGGCCTCATCAATAACAATATGGCCCGGTTCCAACCCACCTTGGAACCGGGCCATATGCTTATGAAGCATCGGCGGCTATGTGCGCTAGCGCCTCGACGAGCTCCTGCGAGCTCACAGGTTTGCTCAGGTGCGCGTCCATGCCCGCCTCACGCGAAAGCCTGCGGTCGTCGGCAAAGGCGTTGGCGCTCACGGCGATAATCGGCGTGGTCGCGGCATCCTCGCGATCGAGTGCTCGAATCTGGCGCGTGGCCTCAAGGCCATCGATGCCAGGCATCATGATGTCCATCAACACCACGTCGTACTCGTGCGGTGCGCTCGCGGTAAACATCTCGACGGCAGACTCACCATCCTTAGCATGCGTCACGATGGCACCGGCACGGCTGAGCGTAAACTGCGCGATCTCGGCATTCAGATCGTTATCCTCTACGAGCAAAACGCGCAAGCCCTGGAGCGCATCGCCATCGCCCCCATCCACGCGAACTGCCTGAGGACTCTCGGAGCGGTCGCACTTCTCGAACGGCAGGCGAATGGTAAACGTCGTCCCCTGCCCCAAGACACTCGTAAAGCTCATGGTTCCGCCCATAAGCTCGACCAGCTGTTTTGCGATAGGCGCGCCCAGGCCAGTTCCCGACGAAGCGCCTTCCACCTGCTGCTCCTCGCGGCAAAACGGCTCGTAGAGGTGCTTTTGGAACTCATCGCTCATGCCAATACCGTTGTCGGCGATCGTGTATTCATAGACGGGGACGCCATCCGCTGGCTCCACCTCGCGGCACACCAGGCGGACATAGCCGCCCTGGCGGTTGTACTTGACGGCATTGCCGGCAATATTGAGCAACAAACGCTTGAGGTGCGTCACGCTCACCCGCGCATAGGGATGATTAAGCGTCTGCTGGTCGGAGATAATTGTCACCAGACGCTCCTCGGCCTGGCGCTCCAGAATATCGCGCACTTCACAGTTGAGGGCCACCAAATTTATGGGCACGAGGTTCAGGTCGACCTGCCCGCTCTCCAGGCGACTCATATCGAGCGCCTCGTTGGCAAGGTCGAGCAGCAGTCCCGATGCCGTCCAGATTTTTGAGCGGCACTCAGTCTGCTTTTGCAGATCGTCCGCATTGGCATCGCCAACCTCGACCATGCCGCGAATGCCGTTGATGGGCGTGCGCAGATCGTGGCTCATGCGACGCAGAAACTCCGTCTTTGCCGAGTTGGCAGACGAGGCCTCACGCGCCGCCTTTGCCAGCTTGTCGCCATAGTCGCGCTCCTGCTGCAGCAAGCCCGTCAAACGTCGACGATCAGCGCGGCGACGCACCGTCACAACAGCGGCTATAACACCGCCGTAGAGTACCAGCACGCCGGCGGCAACAGCCGCGGCGACCTCAAAGTAGCGCTGCGCCGAGGCATAGGTGTACACATAGAATTTGTGCGCTTTTCCAAATGTGCCCAAATACCACTCGCCGTCGGCGTTAACCAATCTGACCTTACCAGCCAGGCATCGATCCTTAATACCGTCGACAATAAAGACATCCGTCGCAGGCAGATCGAACACGCCCAATACGGTGGGTTCAACGGCATTGGTCGCAACGACCTTGCCGTCGCTTTCGATCACGATATTGCCGCTATCGATGGTTTCATAGCCATCAAGCAAGCTCTGCAGTTTGAGTGTATTGCTTGCAACCGCTTTCGCGCTCTGATGCCTTACCGCGATAACGATGCCCTCGCCATCCTGCCGAGTCACGCAGCCAATGTCTGCGACCGAATCATCCGCAAGCGTGATGCGGGCGGTATAGGACTTAAGCGGATGAGTTGCCACCTCAAGCACGGGTGATTCTTTGAGATACGTAGCGAGCGACCCGTAGTCCACATCGCCCGTCGAGGACTCGGACACCAAATTGCCCGATGCGTCCGTCACGATCAGCGCGCTCACGTTGAACTGGTCGGCGTATTGCTCCAGCATGGCGTTATCCACCGAACCGTCGCGCTCCATATCGCGGGCAGCCTCTCCGGCGATCTCCATAACGCGAATCAGGTTTTTGGTCGTATAGGCGCTGTTGAATGCATCGTAGGAAAGGCTCTGCGTCGCCACGTAATCGACAACGTCGGCAAAGCGCTGCTCGGCTTGGGCCGTCGTGTAATCGTAGCTCATCATGCCGGCAACAACCGAGAGCGCTATCCCCAGCAGAGCGACAAGGAGCCATGCCCCTGCCGAACGATTGCCCCGCTCCTGAGCAGCGTGGTCGGGCGCATCGATCATGACAGGCCCTCCATATTCAAAAATGGCGAAGGGTCATCGAAGTGCTTTGACACCAGGCGTTCCATGGTGCCATCGGCAAGCATTTCTTGGTAGGCATGAGTGAGCTTGACGTCGATGCCACGCGTATCGTTGATATCGAAAGCGGTGCCCAAACCGACCTCTAGCAGCGGCTCATCCAAAATGCGATATGTCACACCATAGTCTTTTTCGTAGGTGAGGAACGAGGACTCATGCGCGGCGATAGCGTCGACCAGGCCCTCGACGAGCGCCGGGTTCAGGTATGAACCGTCCGAAAAGCTGTAGAGTTCCTTGATCTGCGGAACGTTTTCATTTATGCGATTGAGCAAAATGTCCTCGGGCTTGGTGGTGGACTGAACCGCCACGATCTTATCCTCAAGATCGGCAAGCGTGTAGATATCGCTCTGGGGATCGACCGCGACCACCTGGCGGCTCGCAAGGTACGGGCCGGCCCAACGATATTCGTTTTCGCGACCCGTCATACTAAAGCTGCCCATGACACAATCGAGTTCGCCGCTCGCCAGCAGCTCCTTCTTCTTTTCCCAGTCGATCAGCTGGTATTTTGGCTTGTAACCAATGCGAGCCAAAGCCTCGGTCAATATCTCGACATCCAGGCCAACGATATCGCCGTACTCGTCGGTATACACAAACGGTGGATAGAGGTCGCTTCCGACGTTGAGCGTCTTAAGGTCGTCGTCTTTGACTTGCGAGGCGTCCAGACCTTCTAATGCAGACGTCGAGGCTCCGTCATTCGACCCGGAGCAGCCAGCTATCGCTACGACAAAGACGCTCGCCACTGCAAGCGCAACAAACAACGAAATGGCAACCGAGCGACGGGATCTTTTCATCGAGCTCCATACGATCCTGTTTACAGACTTAAATGGTTAAAGATAATAGCAAACAAAACCACACGAGTGCCCAATTGTTACAGGCGCTTTACCGTGTGGGACCTTCCAGCCGACTTGGCAGAAGGCCCCGCATGCAGTGCTCACTTACCGTGCATTAAAAACGTAGCGGTCCAGGCGGTCGCACGCCTCCCTTACGCGCGAAAGCGGCAGCGCCAGATTCACGCGAATGTGGCAGGGTCCGTGGAACGGGCGGCCGTCCTGATACCCCACGCCCACGCGTGCCCCCTCATCGAGCAACCACTGAATATCGCGGCCATGCTCTCGGCACCACTCGGTGCAGTCCAGAAACACCATGTACGTGCCCTGCGGACGTGAATAGGACACGCCCTCAAAATGCTCGTCCACGTAATTGCAGAAGTACTCGATATTGCCGGCAAGCACCTGATTGAGCTCGTCCACCCACTCATAGCCCTGCGGCTGGTAGGCACCGATAAGCGCATGCATGGAGAGGACATTCATCTCGTTGTAGTGGGTCTTGTTGGACACGGCGCACACGCGGTCGCGCAGCGTCTCGTTATAGATGATGTGGTAGCTGCCGACCAGGCCCGCCAGGTT
>USAY01000084.1 GCA_900552755.1 uncultured Collinsella sp. | reverse complement strand
GAGTGGCAGTGCGAGGACCAGCTGACGATTACCGTCAAGCAGGACAAGCTGCCCGAGGCCGTTCACTACCTGTATTACGAGCGTTACGGCTGGATTCCCGTGATCATCGGCAACGACGAGCGCAGTCTGTGCGGTCGCTACGCCGTGTACTACGTCATCTCCATGGAAGGAGAGGACCCCGGCTGGGTGACCGTGCGCACCGAGGTCGATCCCGCCAAGATGACGTTCCCGTCCGTCACGCCGTTCGTCCCCGCCTGCGTGTGGGGCGAGCGCGAGCTGCGCGATATGTTCGGCCTGATCCCCGAGGGCCTGCCTGATCGTCGTCGCCTGGTGCTGCCCGACGATTGGCCCAGTGGCCTGTATCCGCTGCGCAAGGACTCCATGGACTACCGTTTCCGTCCCGCTCCCGCGAGCGACATGGAAAACTATGAGTTCTTGGCCGATACCAAGGGCAAGGAGACGACGCTCGTCCCCATGGGCCCGTTGCACATTACCTCCGACGAGCCCGGCCACTTCCGCCTGTTCGTTGAGGGCGAGACGATCGTCGACGCCGACTACCGTTTGTTCTACGTGCACCGCGGTATGGAGAAGGTCGCCGAGACGCGCCTGAACTATGACGCCGTCACGTTCCTTGCCGACCGCATCTGCGGCATCTGCGGCTGCGCCCACTCGGTGGCCTATGCCGAGGCCGTCGAGCGCGCCCAGGGCATCCATGTCCCGCCGCGCGCCCAGTACATCCGCGCCATCATGCTCGAGGTCGAGCGCCTGCACTCGCACCTGCTCAATATTGGCCTCGCATCGCACTACACGGGCTTCGACTCCGGCTTCCAGCAGTTCTTCCGCGTCCGCGAGAAGTCCATGGACCTGGCCGAGAAGCTCTCCGGTCACCGCAAGACCTACGGCCTCAACGTGATCGGCGGCGTGCGTCGCGACATTTTGGCCGAGCAGAAGCTCTCCACGCTCACGACCATTCACCAGCTGCGCTCCGAGGTTCAGGAACTCGTCGACGTCTTGCTCTCGACGCCCAACTTTATCGAGCGTACGAGTGGCATCGGCATCTTGGACCGCAAGATCGCACGCGACTTCTCGCCGGTCGGCCCGCTCATGCGTGGCTCGGGCTATGCCCGCGACGTGCGCTTTGATCATCCCTTCGACGGCTACGCTGATCCGGACGTCCAAAAGATGCACGCCGCTACGGCCGACACCTGCGATGCCTTCGGCCGTACCGCCGTTCGCATCCAGGAGGTCTACGATTCGATCGACATGATCGAGACCATGCTCGAGAACTGCCCGTCGGGCCCCATCCTCACCACGGATTGGGAGTACACCCCGCACAAGTACGCTATCGGCGCCACCGAGGCGCCGCGCGGCGAGGACGTGCACTGGGCCATGCTCGGCAACAACCAGAAGTGCTACCGCTGGCGCGCCAAGGCGGCCACGTACAGCAACTGGCCGGTCCTGCGCTACATGTTCCGCGGCAACACCGTGGGTGACGCTGCGTTGATCGTCGGCTCGCTCGACCCGTGCTACTCCTGCACCGACCGCGTGACGGTGACCGATGTCGCCGCCAAGCGCGACCACGTGCTCGACAAGGAGCAGTTCGAGAACGTCTGGCGCGACAAGTCGCCGCTTGCGGGCGAGGGCACCATGGCCGCTCCGCTCGATGAGGAGGCGCTCTAATATGCTGAAGCTTTGGAAGGTTAACGCCAAGGCCGGCGACGCGACGGTCAAGTACCCGTTTGCGCCGTTCCCCACCAACAAGGACATGCGCGGCAAGCCCGAGCACAATGCCGAGCTCTGCATCGCCTGCGGTGCCTGCGGCGTGGCGTGCCCGGCCGATGCCATTCGCATGGACACCGACCTTGCGGCCGATACCATCACCTGGTCGATCGACTACGGTCGCTGCATCTTTTGCGGCCGCTGTGAGGAAGCCTGCCCCATGGAGGCCATCAAGCTCACCGAGGAGTTTGAGCTGGCCGTCATGAGCAAGGACGACCTCACCAGCAAGAGCGTCTATACGCTCGAGCACTGCTCGCGCTGCGGCAAGCCGTTTGCCCCGCACAAGGAGATCGACTACGCCAAGCGCCTGCTGCAAAAGGCCGGCGGCATGGAGGCCATCCAGGCCGCCCGTACCGTCGGTATGTGCCAGGAGTGCAAGCGCGAGCTCGACGCCCTGCGCGCCGCCTCGGCCGTAAAGACCGGCAACGCGCACGGCATGGCTGCCAACGAGACGCTTGCGTCCGGTGAGCCCCAGGGCCCCGGCATGGAGTATCTGGGCGGCCACGGTGTGAACCCGGAGTATATCGACCGCGAGCTTAACCCCGATGCGCCCGAGATTCCCGCCGGTCCGGCGCCGGTCGAGGGCATCATCATGGATTTTGAAACGAAGGAGGAGTAACCATGGCCGAACCCACGCTTTTGCCCGAGCGGCTTCAGTACCGCCCGACCAAGATCGAGCTCGACGAGAGCATCGAGAAGGCCAAGGCGACCCTTCTTAAGAAGATCAAGCGCTCGGTGTACGTCTACCGTGTCGACTGCGGCGGCTGCAACGGCTGCGAGATCGAGATCTTCGGTTCCATCACGCCCGTCTTTGACGTCGAGCGCTTTGGCATCAAGGTCGTGCCCTCGCCCCGTCACGCCGATGTGCTGCTGTACACCGGCGCCGTGACGCGTGCCATGCGCATGCCGGCCCTGCGCGCGTTTGAGGCCGCACCCGATCCCAAGATCGTGGTGTCCTATGGCGCGTGCGGCTGCACCGGCGGCATCTTCTACGACAACTACTGCGTCTGGGGCGGCACGGATAAGATTCTGCCGGTCGACGTCTACATTCCCGGCTGCCCGCCCAGCCCTGCGCAGACCGTCTACGGCTTTGCCATGGCGCTCGGTCTGCTGGACCAAAAGCTCCATGCCGAGACCACGGTGGAGGCCGCCGGCGAGCAGGCCGATATCCTGCACCCCGGCGTGCCGTACAAGCTGCGCGTTGCCATCGAGCGCGAGGCTCGCGCCATGAGCGGCTACCGTTACGGCCGCGATCTGGCCAACGAGTTTATGGATACGCTCGAGGGCGCGCCCAAGGGCGATATCCGCGGTGCCATGGCGCTGCTCATCGACAAGCAGGACGATCCGCGCCGCGTCGAGGTGTACTCGGCGCTGCAGGATCTGGTGCTGGCCGGAGGTCGCTAGATGGAGCTCACGGACCGCTCTGGTTACTTTGCGGGTCCCGGCATGCTCGGCGGTTCTTTTGGCGATGCCTCGCGCGCAAGCGACGAGGCCGCCGAGGGCGTCGCCGACCCCTGCCTGGGCCATGCGCCCGACCAGGTGGTCTTCTACGAGCTCACGCGTAAGTTTGTGGAGACCGAGGAAGACGTTCCCCAGGAGGCCTGCGACGTGCTGTACTACACGCTCGCCGTGGGCCACCACACCGGCGTGCTCGACTGCTTTGAGCCGCGTCTGTCGGTGCCGGTGGATGTGTTCTATTCGCTCGTCGACGCGCTGCCGGAGGGGGAGGCCAAGACCAAGTTCGAGGCCATCCGCTCCTTTGGTGAGTGCCAGCTCGACAAGGCGGCGGTGCCGTCGCTGCTCGAGGCCTGCGATGCGCTGCTCGACGAGCGCGGTTTTCGCGGGTCGGCCAAGGCCGGCATCTCGGTGTTCGACGACGACTTTGGCCTGCATGCCCAGCAGGTCGCGTTCTTAATGAAGTTCCGCGATTTGGTGGAGCGCGTGCGCGATGTTTCGGGCGTGTATCTGACGGGAAGGTTGCAGTAATGGATCGCGTTGTGGATGGACGTGTGAACGGCGCCCCGTTTGCGGGTATCGTGCTCACGGCGGGAAGCGTGCTGCGTGCCGACGATGCCGCCGGCCCCGTGCTCTCCAAAAAGATGGAGGACACGCCCATCGCCGGTTGGTACACCATCGACGGCGGGCAAACGCCCGAGGACGACATCATCGAGGTTAAGCGTGAACGTCCGCCGCGTTTGGTTTTGGTCGATGCCGCCGACATGGCGCTGCCCGTCGGGTCTATCCGCCTGCTCGATAAGCGCGATGTGGCCCGCAAGTCGATGTTCACCACGCATTCGCTCCCTTTGTCGATTCTGATCGAGGAAATCGAGCAATCGTGCGAAGATATCGTCTTCATAGGGATTCAGCCGGGCGATACGGAGTTTTACAACCCTATGTCCCCGGAGGTCTTTGACGCCGTCGACGCCGTGTACGACGCCGTGGCCGCCAACGACTTTTCCCACTTTGTCCGCTTGGGACAAGAGCAATAGGAGCGCTTGTCCCTGCTGATTAGGAAAGAAGTGATTGACATGGCAGATTCCAAGGCAGAATATCCCGCTCCCGATTGCCTGGCACCCGCCGCGATCGAGGCCAAGACCGAGGCCGCCGGCGTGACCAAGGCCAACCTGCCGGTCGCAAAGGCCTTTCTGTTGGCAATGTTCGCCGGTGCGTTTATTGCCTTCGGCGGCCTGTTCTTTACCGTGTTCTTGAGCGATAGCAAGCTGGGCTGGGGCGCCCAGCGCGTTGTGGGCGGCCTGTGCTTTTGCCTGGGCCTGGTGCTCGTGCTGGTGTGCGGCGCCGAGCTGTTTACCGGCAATTCTCTTATGGTCTGCGCGCTCAAGAGCAAAAAGATCACCCTGGCTCAGATGCTCAAGGCTTGGGTCGTCGTATGGGTCGGTAACTTTGTCGGTGCCCTGTTCATCGTCTTTTTGGTGTACATGGCCGGCATTTACAAGCTCAACGGCGAGGCGGTCGCCAATTCCATGGTGAGTGTCGCCGCCGGCAAGGTGACGATCGACTGGGTGACGATCTTCTTCCGCGGCATCCTGTGCAACATCTTTGTGTGCCTGGCCGTGTGGATCGGTACCGCCGGCAAGACCGTGGTAGATAAGGTTGTGGGCATTCTGCTGCCCATCGCCGCCTTTGTGGCCTGCGGTTTTGAGCACTGCGTTGCCAACATGTACTTTTTGCCTATGGGCGCCGTGATGCATGCATGCGGTTACGGTGCCGACGTCGCCGGCGCCGATGCGCTCAACGCTGCGGGCATTGCGTTTAACCTGTCCGCCGCCACGCTGGGCAACATCGTGGGCGGCGCGGTTCTGGTCGCGCTCGGCTACTGGTTTGTCTACGCCAAGAAGTCCGAGGCGTAATAAGCCGGAATGACGTACGGGCCTCCCGAGGGGCGTTTGCCTTTTGGGAGGCTCTTCATGTCTTGCTGCGGTAGATGCTGCGGGCTTTGCGTCGCGGCAGCTGGCGGCAGAGCTGTGGTGCGGTGGGGCCTGAACCCCTGAGCTGGAAGGAATAATCGAGATGGCATCGAGAACTATGCATGACGGTCGCTCCGTGGTGACGACATGCGGGGGATGCTATGCCGATTGCGCCTTTGCGGCCCATGTTGAGGATGGACGTGTGGTGGCCGAGTTGCCGGTGCCGGGGCATCCGTGCGCGGCGCGTGCCCTGTGCGCCCGCGGACGGCATCGTCTGGCAATGCCGTTTGACGAGCGTGACCGCATTGTGCACCCCATGCGACGCCGCCGGGATGGCTCGGGGTTCGATGCGATTACCTGGGACGAGGCGTTCGCGCAGATTGCCGAGCGTCTTTTGGGGATTGTTGACGAGTGCGGGCCTCGTGCACTGGGCATGACGCTCGGCGTTCCCTCGTTCGACCGCTACTGGGCCTATCGCTTTATGCATGCGCTGGGTTCGCCCAACGTGTACGGTGCCGATGGTGCCTGCGAGGTAAGTCGTCTCACCGGATGGGAGCACAGCCTGGGCTACAGCCCCGCCTCCGACCTGGCGCATACCGACTGCATCATGTACCTGGGGCGTTCCATCGTCGATTCATCGACGATGGGGGCCGTCGATGCGCTCAACGATGCGCGCCGGCGCGGGGCGAAGATCATCGTGGTTGACCCCCGGCGCAGCGGTTCGGCCGCGCTTGCCGATCGCTGGCTCCGCGTGCGTCCGGGCTGCGACTTGGCGCTGCTGTTGGGTATTGTCCACGTGCTCATTGCCGAGGGCCTGTACGACCACGAGTTCGTTGCCCGCTATACCACGGGTTTTGACGAGCTGGTGCAGGCGGCCCGTGCTTGGACGCCCGAGTGGGCCGAGTCGATGTGCGACGTGCCGGCCGCAGAGATTGTCGCCACGGCGCGCGATCTCGCTGCCGCCGCGCCTGCCGCTGTGGTGGATGCGGGTTTTCATGGTGGCATCGGTATCGCGTATGCCAATAGCACCCAGACCGCGCGCGCTATCTGCTTGGTCGATGTGCTGCTGGGCTGCATCGGACACGCGGGCGGCGCCCTCAATCCGCCCACGCCGCTTGTGTTGGGCGACCTCGATCCCGCACGCTTTGCGACGCCGCCGGTGCCTCGCGGACCCAAGCTGGGGTCCGAGCGCTATCCACTGGTCGATCCGGTGCGCGGCCTGTGCATGACCATCGGCCAGTCGATTCTTGCCGGCGATTTGCGTGGGCTCATCGTCTATGCCAGTAACCCCGGTGCGGGCTATGGCAATGCACAGGCTTGGTTGAGTATTTTGCAGCAGCTCGACTTGCTCGTGACGATTGATATTCGCTGGTCCGAGACGGCGCGTGCTTCTGATTTCGTGCTGCCCGACGTGACGTATCTGGAGGCCGACCGCGGTGTGGGAACGGTCGTGGGCCGCAACGACGCGCGCGTGTTCTACCGCAACGCCGTGCTGCCCGTGTTGCATGGCGACACGCGTCCCGGTCGGGAGATCTTTGCCGGGTTGGCTGCGGCCTGCGGCGTGGGCGAGTACTTCCAGTTTACGTCTGACGATCTGGCGGCTGCCCAGGTGGCTCCGTTTGGGATCGACCTCACTGCGCTCAAGGAGCGCGGTTGGGCTGACACGGGCGTGCAACTGCCGCCGCGTACGGGCGAGCCTGTGATTCCGCTCGACGGCGGCAAGATTGCGCTGGTAAGCGATGTATGGGAGCGCGCCGGCCTGGGTCGTGTGCCCGGCTGGATTGCCCCGATGGTGGAGCCAGGGCCGGGGATGTTTCGCCTCATTAGCGGCAACCGACCCTTTGAGTCGCACACTTCGCGCAGACTTGCTGCGGCGGGTGCCGCCGAGGCGGGCTCGGATCTGGATGCCGTGCAGATGAATGCCGATGCTGCTGCGCACATGGGCATCGCCGACGGCGAGGTCGTCGAACTCGTGAGCGATATGGGCCGCGATCGCGTGCGCGTGGAGACGACGCCGTATCTGCATCCGGCGTGCATCTTCACCTCGGCCGCTCCCGGCGGGCGTTCGTTTGGCGCCGATGTCGGTGGCGCTCAAGCCTTGGGCGTGGGTCCGCTCGACCATACGCCGTTGCGTTGGGACCCGTTGACGGGCGCTGCGCTCACCCAGGAAAACGCCGTTCGCGTGGAAAAGATCGCGGCACGCGAGGATAATAGCGATTGATTGACTCAGCCGATCGAATTGGCTGATAGTTTGACGTTCGAACGATTGATTCACCTTTGGTTTTGAAAGGTCGCACATGAGCGATAGCCAGAACATGTCCGATGAGGTACGCGCCCGCCTTCGCGCTATTCCTTCCGTCAACGAGCTGCTCGCAGAGTGGCCGGTTGTGAAGGCGGCGGGGGAGACCTGCGACGCGGTGGTGCATGCCGCCGTCACGGCCGAGCTCGACGAGGAGCGCGCCGCGATTCGTGCCGGTGCCGCCCCGCGTTCCAAGCGCGACCTGGCCTCGGCCATCGAGTGGCGTGCGCATCGATCCGCACTGCCGAGCCTGCGCCCTACCGTCAACGCCACGGGTGTGGTCATCCATACCAACTTGGGTCGCGCCCCGCTCGCGGAGTCGGCGGCAAAGGCCGTGGCCGAGGTCGCGCGTGGCTACAGCACGCTCGAGTACAGCGTGGACACCTGCTCGCGCGGGTCGCGCAAGGAGCACGCCGCGCAGCTCATCCGCTCGCTTACCGGTGCCGAGGACGCGCTGGTCGTTAACAACAACGCCGCCGCTGTGCTGCTGGTGCTGGCGACCCATGCCGCAGGCAAGGAGGTCATCGTCAGCCGCGGCGAGCTTGTCGAGATCGGCGGCAGCTTCCGCATCCCCGATGTCATGGCGGCTTCGGGCGCCAAACTCGTCGAGGTCGGCGCCACCAACCGCACGCACCTGGCTGATTATGAGCAAGCCATCACGCCCGATACGGCGATGATCCTCAAGGTCCATCCTTCCAACTATCGCATCGAGGGCTTTCACGAGGAAGTGGGCTCTCGGGAGCTTGCCGCCCTGGCCCACAAGCATGGTCTGCTGTTCTACGAGGACCAGGGTTCGGGCGCGCTGTTGCCCGACGACATCTTGGTGCGCGGCGGCGAAGAAACCACGCCGGCTTCGGTTTCGGCAGGGCTCGATCTGGTGTCGTGCTCGGGCGATAA
>USAY01000083.1 GCA_900552755.1 uncultured Collinsella sp. | reverse complement strand
CATCATCCTGCTGGTTATCCCGCTGATTGTTTTCCTTGAGCGCGGCCAGCGCCGCATCCCGGTCTCCTACGCTAAGCGCGTCGTGGGCCGTCGCATGATGGGTGGCCAGACCACCTACCTGCCCATCAAGGTCAACACCGCGGGTGTCGTGCCGATCATCTTCGCTTCGGCGCTGCTGTACTTCCCGGCTCAGATTGCCGTGTTCTTCCCCGGCATCGGCTGGATTCAGGCAGTTGCCTCCGCGCTTTCGACCGGTTGGCTTAACTGGGTGCTTAACGTTGTCCTCATTGTGTTCTTCGCGTACTTCTACACCTCCATGGTGTTCAACCCCGATGACACGGCCGATAACCTTAAGAAGCAGGGCGGCTTTATTCCGGGCGTCCGTCCGGGTAGGGCTACCGCGGCCTACATCAAGAACGCGCTCAACAAGATCACGCTTCCCAGCGCTGTCTTTTTGGCGCTCATCGCCATCGTGCCTTCGATCATCTTCTCCTTCACGGGTAACCATCTGATCCAGGCATTTGGCGGCACGTCCATCCTCATCATGGTCGGCGTCGTGCTCGACACGGTCGATAAGCTCGAAGGCCAGATCAAGATGTATGATTACGATGGATTCTTTAAATAGGCTAGAGGAGGATTGCTCATGAACCTCGTATTGCTCGGAGCTCCGGGTGCCGGTAAGGGCACCGTCGCACAGGAGCTCGTCGCCGAGTTTGGCGTCGCCCATATTTCCACGGGCGACCTGCTGCGTGCTGCCGTCAAGGGTGGCACCGAGCTTGGTATTCAGGCTAAGAAGTACATGGACGCTGGCGAGCTCGTTCCCGACCAGCTCGTGATCGACCTTGTCAAGGAGCGCCTTGCCGCCGATGACGCCCAGCAGGGCTTCATCCTCGACGGCTTCCCGCGCAACACCGCCCAGGCCGTGACGCTCGATTCCGAGCTCTCCGCCATGGGTCGCGAGATCGACTGCGCCCTTCTGGTCGATGTGGCCCCCGAGGTCATTATCGATCGTCTGTCTTCGCGTCGCACCTGCCGCGCCTGCGGTTACACCGGCACCGCTGCCGATGCTACCTGCCCCAAGTGTGGCGGCGAGATGTATCAGCGCGACGACGACAAGCCCGAGACCATCAAGAACCGTCTCGACGTCTACGAGAAGTCCACGAGCCCGCTCGTCGACTACTATCGTGGCCAGGGTCTGCTCAAGTCGGTCAACGGTGACCAGGCTCGCGAGACCGTGTACGGGGATGTCAAAGAGGCTCTCGGTCTATGATCAAGATTAAGTCTGCAACGCAAATCGAGCAGATGAAGAAGGCAGGAGCGCTATCTAAGATGGCGCTCCGCCACGTTGGAGCCATGGTGCGCCCCGGCGTTTCCACCTTTGAGCTCGATCAGCTCGCGGAGCAGATTATCCGCATGCATGGCGGCACCCCGGCCTTTAAGGGTTACGGCGAGTTCCCGGGGACCATTTGCGCATCGATCAACGATGCCGTGGTCCACGGTATTCCCAACCCCGACATGATCCTGCGCGATGGCGATATCATCTCCATCGATACGGGAGCCGTTGTCGACGGTTGGGTCGGCGATAATGCTTGGACGTTTTTCGTCGGCACCCCCACGCCCGAAGCCAAGGCTTTGTGCGAGGTCACGCGCGATTGCCTTAAGGCTGCCATCGAGCAGGCTGTTCCCGGTAACCATATCGGGGACGTCGGTTATGCCGTTCAGTCCCTCGCCGAGTCTCACGGTTACGGTGTGCTTCGTGATTATGTAGGCCATGGCATTGGCCGCGTGATGCACGAGGACCCCAACGTTCCTAACTATGGAAAGAAGGGGAGGGGCGTTCGCCTCCAGGCCGGCATGGTCATTGCCATCGAGCCGATGGTTACGATGGGTTCCAACCATGTGAGCACGGGCTCCGACGGTTGGATTGTTACGACCAACGATCACCTGCCCGCCGCGCACTACGAGAACACCGTCGCCATTACCAATGACGGTCCGGTGATTCTCACCACGGATGCCCAAGGTGCTTGGTGCTCCCTCCAAGGCGGTGAAATGTAAAAGTCGTCGCCCCCTGATGCCCAACCTCGCCTTTCAATTTCGAAGGCATGACCCCAAGGTCTATGTCTTCTCATTTCAAGGCGATCTTGGGCATCAGGGAACGGCTTTGTTTTACATTTCAATGTAACAAGTTCCATCTAGTTGTGGAGCCATTACGAAGTTATTACGATGCGTGCATACGTGTTGTAGAATACTCAATCGCTGTCGTTTTCTAGAGAAAGATGATTGCTTGTGAAGAAGGAAGACGCAATTGAGCTCGAGGGTACGGTAAAGGAACCGTTGCCCAACGCCATGTTTAAGGTCGAGCTCGAGAACGGTCATTCGGTTCTGTGCAACATTTCTGGCAAGATCCGAATGAATTACATCCGTATTCTCCCCGGTGACAGGGTTGTCGTGGAGCTTTCCCCGTACGACCTGACCCGCGGCCGCATCACCTATCGCTACAAATAGCGGCACGCATACACGCACTCCATTTCCGACTGCAGGCTTAGCTCAACCTACGGTCGGATTGTGTGTGAAGACCAGCCATAGTTTTAAACGCCTGCGGCTGGGCGAGTAGATAGTAGGGAAGTAGTTTGAGCGCTACCGAAAGGAAGAACGATGAAGGTACGTCCTTCGGTCAAGAAGATGTGCGATAAGTGCAAAATCATTAGGCGCCATGGCAAGGTCCTCGTCATTTGCGAGAACCCCCGTCATAAGCAGCGTCAGGGTTAAGAGAGGAGACTACGTTGGCCCGTATTAATGGTGTCGACCTCCCGCGTGAGAAGCGCGTTGAGATCGGTCTGACCTACATTTACGGCATCGGCCGCACCACTGCGACGAAGATTTGCGTCGAGTGCAACGTTAACGTGGATACGCGCGTTAAGGACCTCACCGAGGATGAGGTTAACGCCATCCGCGATTATATCGATAAGAACCAGATCATGGTTGAGGGCGACCTCCGCCGTGAGCGCAACCAGAACGTCAAGCGCCTTATGGACATCGGCTGCAACCGCGGCCTTCGTCACCGCAAGGGCCTCCCGGTCCGCGGCCAGCGCACCCACACTAACGCTCGTACCCGCAAGGGCCCGAAGCGTCAGATCGGTGCTAAGAAGAAGAAATAAGGAGCGCTAGATAGATGGCTACTGCTAAGAAGAACGTTCGCGCTGCCCGTCTGAAGCGCGCGGACCGTAAGAACATTTCCGTGGGCCAGGCTCACATTCGTTCTACGTTCAACAACACGATCGTTTCGATCACCGATCCCCAGGGCAACGTCATTTCCTGGAAGTCGGCTGGCCAGGTGGGCTTCAAGGGCTCCCGTAAGTCCACGCCGTTCGCTGCCCAGATGGCTGCCGAGGCTGCTGCCAAGCAGGCCATGGAGCACGGTATGAAGAAGGTTTCCGTCTTCGTCAAGGGCCCCGGCTCCGGTCGTGAGACCGCCATCCGCTCCCTCCAGGCTGCTGGCCTCGAGGTCTCGAGCATCCAGGACAAGACCCCCATTCCGCACAACGGCTGCCGCCCCAAGAAGCGTCGCCGCGTGTAACTGAAAGGATCGTATCAATATGGCAATCGACAGGACTCCTGTTCTTAAGCGCTGCCGTCAGCTCGGGATCGATCCCGCTGAGCTCGGTTACAGCAGCAAGAAGGAATCTATCCGTCAGCCCAAGCGCCGTCGCAAGGAATCTGAGTACGGCATGCAGCTGCGCGAGAAGCAGAAGGTCAAGTTCATCTATGGCGTTCTGGAGAAGCAGTTCCACGGCTACTTCAACAAGGCCCGTAAGATGAACGGCGTCACCGGTGAGAACCTCATGATCATTCTTGAGTCTCGCCTCGACAACGTCGTCTTCCGTCTTGGCTTCGCCCGCACCCGCAAAGAGGCTCGTCAGTCCGTCCGTCACGGTCACTTCACCGTGAACGGCAAGCGCGTGGACATCCCGTCCTACCGCGTCAAGGCCGGCGACGTCGTCGCTGTCGGCGAGAAGTTCCGTGACCTCCTCCCCATCAAGGAGGCCCTGATTTCCTCCGAGCGCTTTGAGGTCCCTGGCTGGCTCGAGGTCGATATCGAGAAGCTGTCTGGTAACGTGCTCGCTCTGCCGACGCGTGAGCAGATCAGCGGTGATATCAACGAGCAGCTCATCGTCGAGCTCTACTCTAAGTAGTCCATCCGGGCTGCTGAGGCTGGAGGTAATACATGTCAGAATTCATTAGGCCTCAGGTTCAGGTCGAAGAGATCAACGAGACGTCTGCTCGTGTCTCCGTCGAGCCGCTCGAGCGTGGTTACGGCGATACGCTGGGTAACTCCCTTCGTCGCGTTCTTCTGTCCTCGCTCGAGGGTGCCGCCGTCGAGGCTATTCAGATCGATGGTGCGCAGCACGAGTTCATGACCATCCCTAACATGGTCGAGGATGTCACCGACATCGTCCTGAATGTCAAGGGTCTTGTCTTCAGGGCTCTCGGCACGACCGACGAGGCGACCGCCACCATCTCGGTTGACGGCCCCTGCGAGGTCACCGGTGCGGACTTCTTTATTCCGTCCGAGTTTGAGCTGGTCAACCCCGAGCAGCACATTGCTACGCTCACCGAGGGTGGCCATCTCACCATGAGCATGCGCATCGGCTATGGCCGCGGCTATGTTTCTGGCGAGGCCAACAAGCGCGACAACGATCCCATCGGTGTGATCCACGTCGACTCGCTGTACTCGCCGGTTTCCCGTTGCGCCAAGCTCGTTGAGGCTTGCCGTGTCGGTCAGCACACCGACTACGACCGCCTTGTCCTCGAGATCGAGACCAACGGCTCCATCGCCCCGCGCGACGCCGTGGTCCAGGCTGCTAATATCATCAACCAGCATATGGCCGCCTTTATGAACCTTGCCGAGACCCCCGAGGTCGAGGAGGAGGCTTCGATCTTCGCTCCCGAGGTCACCAACGACAACGCCGAGCTGGACAAGCAGATCGAGGATCTGGACCTTTCCGTCCGTTCCTACAACTGCCTTAAGCGCGCCAGCATTCACTCGGTCCGTCAGCTCGTTGAGTTCTCGGAGAACGATCTGCTCAACATCCGTAACTTCGGTGTTAAGTCGATCGAGGAAGTGAAGGACAAGCTTGAGTCCATGGGCCTGAGCCTGAAGGCTTAATGCTTCGCATATTTGAGGAGAAACTAGACCATGCGTCACAACGTTAAGAAGGGCCTGAAGCTCGGCACCGATGCGAGCCACACCAAGGCCATGAAGAAGAGCCTTGCTAAGGCCCTCTTCGAGAACGACCGCATCAAGACCACCGAGACCCGCGCTAAGGCGCTGCGTTCGGTCGTCGATCCGATCATCACTTGGGCCAAGAAGGGCGACCTGCACTCTCGTCGTCTGGCTATCGCCAAGCTCGGCGATAAGCAGCTCGTTGCCGAGATCTTCGACAAGGCTGCCCAGGGTATGTGGCAGGATCGCAACGGCGGTTATACCCGCATCATGAAGCTCGGTAACCGCAAGGGCGACAACGCTCCCATCGTTATCATGGAGCTCGTCACCGAGCCTTGCACGCCTAAGGCCAAGAAGGCTGCTCCGGCCCCCAAGAAGGCCGCTGCTCCCAAGAAGGTCGAGGCTGCCGAGGAGGCTCCTGCTGAGGAGACCGCTGAGTAGACAATCCGTCTGCATAGGCTATATTCGAGGGGTACGTTCGCGTACCCCTCTTTTTTTGTCGAAATGCCATTGCCTGTTTGTTGGGAGCGCCCATGACCGCGCCGTCTGATTTCAATTCGATTCCAGAGCTCGATGCCACGCTCGTTTTCCGCGTGGCATACGATGGCTCGTCCTATAGCGGCTTTGCCGAGCAGCCGGGACAGACGACGGTTGCGGGTGAGCTGCGTCGAGCCATCGAGACGCTGCTTCGCCGTCCGATCGATCTGACGTGCGCGGGTCGCACCGATGCCGGCGTGCATGCCGTGGCTCAGTACATCAGCGTGCCCGTAACGGACGCTGAGCTCGCCCTAACGCGCCGTAGGTGGCTGCGGGCTATGGATGCCCTGCTGCCCAAAGATATCGCCATCAACGAGGTCTACAAGGCCCGTAAAGGCTTTTCTGCACGTTTTGACGCGCGTTCCCGTACGTATACGTACCGTATTGCCGATCGAGATGCGCGCCCCGTGCTGTCCCGCGGTGCGGTGTGGTGGCATCGCTATCCCTTGGATGTTGAGGCTATGTCTGCTGCCTGCCCCGCGCTGCTGGGCGAGCAGGACTTTAAAAGCTTTTGCAAGGTTGCTTCTGCCGTGGGCAAACCTACGCACCGCTGCGTAATGCGCGCCGAGTTTGGCCATGAGGTTGCGTTTGGCGAGGACATCCTGACGTTTACCATCGAGGGCAATGCGTTTCTGCATTCGATGGTCCGTACGATCGTTGGCACGCTTGTCGCGATTGGCATGCATCGCCGTGAACCCGAGTGGATGCGCGAGGTCATCGATGCTTGCGACCGTACCGCTGCGGGCCCCACGGCTCCTGCCTGCGGCCTTACGTTTATGGGCGTGGATTACGATCCCGCCGAGCTCGTCGTGCTCGACTAGGGGAGGGCTCGACGCGTCGTGCGTCGACACCCATTATCTGTGGGCTGCGCGTGTGCAACATCTGTTCTTGGCGTGCAATACAACCGGTGTCTCATTGCTTTTATTGCCGGGGTGTACCATGAACCACGGTTTGATTCATTGCTGTCGAGAGGACGGATAACTTGGTTCGACGTGGCTCGCATCCGCGACTTTCGGTGATCCTTGTGGTAGAAGGTTCGCCCAGCTATGCGATGCGTGCGCTCGAGAGTATCCAGAACCAAGACCTCTACGATTTGCAGATTGTCGTTGTTTGCCGCGATGCTGCGCCCGGTGTGCGCCATTCGCTTCAAGTTGCTGCCGACAGGGACATCCATATTGATTTGATTGACGTCGAGGACGCGAAGCGCGGCGCTTGCCTTCGTGCCGGTTTTGCTGTCTCGCGCGGCTCTCAAATCATCGCTATGAACGCCGATGAGTGGTTTGCTCCGCAGTCCCTTTCCAAGATGGTCGATATCGCGTGCGATACTGCGGCAGACATAGTGTTCCCCACGGTGTCGCTCGACCGCTATGATGCACATCGAGAACGCCATTCGCGCGTCTTGGATGCTGCCTCTATTGCCATAGAAGACGAGTCTTCTATGGTGACTGGGCTGCCCCAGTTGATTTTGGGCGGCCTAGTCGCTCAGACCTCTGGCGTGATGTATAGCCGTCCGCTGTTTGAGGCATGCCTGTCGCGCGGCAAGGCGTACCGTACGGTTGAGTTTATGGCTTATGCGCTCTCGCAGGCACGATTCGTGTCCGGCTGCGGCGACGCTTGTTTCCACGCGGTGGCACCTAAGCTTACAGATGCCTTTGATCCCACCATGTATGCCAGGATATCCGATGACACTCGAGCGCTCGACGAGCTTGCGGACTCACTCTCGGAAGCAGATAGCGGTGGTCGGCTCAAGCTGGCAAGCCAAAAGTTCTACTTTGCCGGACTGGTCGCCTGCATCGAGAATTTGTGTCTTAGCCCGCATGGAGTGTCGTCAATCGAGCGTTCCGCCCGCATGCGTGATATGCTCGAGGCAATAATTTTAGGACAAAACCAAACATACGGTCACGAAATGACTGCCGTCTTTTCACCCCTTCGCCTGACATTCAAAAGTCAGTATCCGTCCGGGAACAGCCGCCGGCACGCCGGTTTCGGACCTGCATCATATACACAGGAGGATATGCCTATGGGAACAACAGCTAACACAGGTCAGAGCACCTGGGAACAGATCCACGGCGGGGTCCGCGAGACCGAGCGCCTGATCGGACAGAAGAATTATAACCTGGCGATGGTGAAAGCCCGCCAGACCCTTGAATACATGGTCAAATGCCTCTGCGAGCGGTATGACATTCTGGAAACCAGTCTTCTGGAGATGATCGACGCCCTCTACAGCGCCGGAAAAATCAGCAAGACCACCTGCGAACATTACCACAAGATCCGCACGATCGGCAACAAGGCGATCCATGAGGGAGACAACAGCGCCTACAACGCCAATCAGGCGCATCATCTTCTGTCGCAGGAGGTCTACACCTTCGCAAACGACTACAATGACACACAAAAATCCACCCGGACTTCCCGAAGTGCAGCTCCAACCTCCGCTTCTTCCCGCCTTCGCGGGAACAGCCGTCATTCCTCTGCCGGCTCTGGAAATGGAAAACCTGCCGGCACACGTTCCGGCAGCTCCGGGGGACACCGTCCGCGCGCCTATGCAGGCGGTCCATCTTTTGAATTTCGAAGCATTATTAAACCAGTGCTTCTGATTATTATTATTTTTTTTTTTCAAGCAGAAGACGGCATACGAGATACCATGAGTGACTGGAG
>USAY01000082.1 GCA_900552755.1 uncultured Collinsella sp. | reverse complement strand
AAGCACTTAATGTGCTTTCCGTCTTGCGCAGGACTGTAGAGCAGCAAACTTAACCGCCCCGCCCGGCGGGCGAGCGTGCAGGAACGACATCTGTCCAACAATTCGTCCGAAACATAATGAAAAACCGTTTGATGTGAGTTAATATAAACAACGTCGTGAATCTGACTCCTGCCACATGCATGACAGGGGTTAAACACAAAAAGGAGTCAATTATGGTTTCTGAGAAGGCTACCCTCGTTAATCCTCAGGGTCTGCACATGCGTCCGGCTGGTCTGTTCGCCTCCACCATGGGCAAGTACGCCTGTGACGTGACGGTCGTCACCCCCGAGAAGGAGGTCAACGGCAAGTCCCCGATGGCCCTCATGGCTGCTGGTATCCCCTGCGGCACTGAGGTCGAGGTCAAGTGCGACGGCGCTGACGAGGCCGAGGCTCTGGCTGCTGCCATCGAGCTCATCAAGAGCGGTCTTGGCGAGTAGAACTCAAACGGGTCGCATGTTGAACAACTAAGTTCATATTTGGGGGCGCAGTGACCTGTTGTAAGGTAGCTGCGCTCTTTTGTCATGGATATGGCAAAACGCTTTATCACATGACACGGAGAGAGGAATGGGAATGTATCAGGGAGTCAACGCTTCCGAGGGCATCGGTATCGGCACCGTCATGGTCGCCGTCGATCCCGACTTGACGTTTGAGCCGCACGAGGTTGCTGATTCGGCAGCAGAGAAGGAGCGCTATCAGTCCGCTCTTTCGGTCTTCTGCGAGAAGACCCAGGCTCAGGCCGACCACATGAAGGAGACGGTGGGCGAGGCCGAGGCCGAGATCATGAGCGGACACATTGTCCTGGCTCAGGACCCGGGCATGACCGACGCCATCAACGCCGCCATTGACGGCGGTACCTGCGCCGAGCAGGCGCTCATGGACACCTCGACCATGTTCGAGAACATGTTCCTGTCCATGGACGACGAGATGTTCCGTCTGCGCGCGGCCGACATCGCCGACATCCGCACCGGTATTCTGGCCGAGCTGCTGGGCAAGGAGGTCGTCGACCTCTCCGTCCTGCCCGAGAACACTGTCGTTGTCGTGCACGACCTCACGCCGTCCATGACCGCCACGATCGATAAGGCCCACGTTGCCGGTATCGTTACCGAGACCGGTGGCCGCACGTCGCACTCCGCGATTATTGCGCGCGCCCTCGAGATCCCGGCTGTCCTTTCGGTTTCCAACAGCTGCACCGCTCTGCGCAACGGCATGACCGTTGTCGTCGATGGTGGCAAGGGTATCGTCGAGGCCGATCCCGACGAGGAGACGCTCGCTGCCTACACCGCCAAGGCCGAGGCCTTCGCTGCCGAGAAGGCAGCCCTCGAGGCCTTCCGTGGCAAGCCGTCCGTGACTGCCGATGGCATCAAGAAGATCATCGCCTGCAACATCGGTAACCCCGATGACGTGCCCAACGCGCTCGATCACGACGCCGAGGCTATCGGTCTGTTCCGCTCCGAGTTCCTGTTCATGGACTCTGCTGAGCTTCCTTCCGAGGAGGAGCAGTTCAACGCCTACCGTAAGGTCGCCAGCGCGCTCAAGGGTGCTCCGGTCATCATCCGCACGCTCGATGTGGGTGGCGACAAGGAGATTCCGTATCTGCATATGGTCAAGGAAGACAACCCCTTCATGGGCTTCCGCGCCGTGCGTTACTGCTTGGCCAATCCCGACCAGTACAAGGTCCAGCTCCGCGCTCTGCTGCGCGCTAGCGCCTTCGGTGACGTCAAGATCATGATCCCGCTCGTCACCTGCGTCGAGGAGGTCTTGGCTGTCAAGGAGCTCGTCGAGCAGTGCAAGGCCGAGCTGACCGAAGAGGGGCGCAAGTTCAACGAGAACATCGAGGTCGGCATCATGGTCGAGACGCCTGCCGCTTCGCTGCTCGCAGACCGTCTTGCCGAGGTCGCCGACTTCTTCTCCATCGGCACCAACGACCTGATCGGCTACACCATGTGCGCCGACCGTGGCAACGACACCATCTCCAACCTGTACCAGGTTTACTATCCCGCCGTGCTCCGCTCGCTCAAGAACATCATCGAGAGCGGCGTGAAGGCCGGCATCATGGTCGGTATGTGCGGCGAGGCCGCTGCCGATCCGCTGCTCGAGCCGTTGCTGATCAGCTGGGGCCTGGAGGAGTTCTCGATGAGTGCTCCGTCGATCCTGCGCGCCCGTAAGACCATCAGCCAGTGGACCAAGGCCGAGTGCGACGAGCTCGCCGAGAAGGCGCTCGCCTGCAACACCGCCGCCGAGGTCAAGGCACTGCTCGAGTCCGCAGCTCGCTAATTTGGTATCAGAGGTAACCGCGTGGTTGGAATGGGCCGGCCACGCGGCCCTCACATATACAGGGGGTACTGTAAATGTTCTACACGCTAACCGCTAACCCGGCTGTCGACATGACGGTTTCGAGCTCTCCGCTCGAGCCCGACGAGAACGTCCGCACCGGTTCGGCCAGCTACACGGCTAACGGCAAGGGCCTCGACGTGTCCTTCGCCTTTAAGA
This sequence comes from uncultured Collinsella sp., assembly GCA_900552755.1. GTDB lineage: Bacteria > Actinomycetota > Coriobacteriia > Coriobacteriales > Coriobacteriaceae > Collinsella. The sequence continues at coordinate 6,050 of USAY01000082.1, read as the reverse complement.
AGATGGGCGTCGACACCGTCGCGCTCGGCTTCTTCGCTGGCTTCACGGGCAAGTTCATCGTCGAGGAGGTCATGAACCTGGGTTGCCTCTGCCGCCCGGTCTGGACCGACGGTATCACGCGCATTAACACCTACGTCAACGATGGCCAGCACGAGTACGGCATCCTGAACCCCGGCGCCCCGATCACGCCGCAGCACCAGGAGGAGCTCTACAACATCCTGGACACCGCGGGCGATCTCGAGTGCCTGATCGTCTCCGGCTCCGTGCCTCCCAAAGCTACGCCCGACTTCCTGGCTCAGGTCATGGAGCACGCTCAGGCTCGTGGCGCTGACGTCGTCCTGGACCTGTCCTCCGATAAGCTCAAGGAGCTCGCTCACAAGAAGCCGCTGCTCATCAAGCCGAACCATCACGAGATGAAGGCCATCTTCGGCGTGCCGGTCGACACCGACGACGAGGTTCGTGTCGCCATGAAGATGGCTCACGACGCTGGCGTTCAGAACGTGCTGCTCACCCGTGGTAGCCGCGGCGACGCTTACTTCTCCAACGGCGAGGACATCTGGTACGCCAAGCGTGAGTTCAACATCAAGCTGGTCTCTTCCGTCTGCGCCGGCGACTGCACCCTCGCTGCGTTCCTGCACAAGTGGTACAGGGATCGCGACAACGTCGAGGAGGCCATGAAGCTCGCTATGGCCACCGGCGCCAACGTTGCCGAGTCCGTCGGCATTGGTGACTTCGGTCACGTCGACGAGTACAGCAAGCGCGTTGCTGTCCGCAAGCTCGATCGTCAGTAATCGAAACGCGACATATTCGTGCGCATGCGGCGCCCCGGTTTCGGCCGGGGCGCCTTTCTTGTTCCGCCATGGGGGAGAGGTGTCCTGCCGTACTTCATCGCTTCCACACCGTTCACCGAGTTGTCCTAGCCTTTTACCGATGCGTGGAATATACTTTCATTAACACGTTGCTTCGTGAAAGGAACATTCATGATTTACACGCTCACTGCTAATCCCGCCATTGATTACAACATCGCCTGCGACGGCCTTACTGCCAATACCGTCACGCGTACCCGCAATGCCGTCTACACGCCCAACGGCAAAGGCCTCAACGTCTCGTTTACGCTTGACCACTATGGTGTCGACACCACGATCCTGGGTTTCTTCGCCGGCTTCTCGGGTGAGTTTATCGTTAAGGGCGCCGAGGCCCTGGGCGTGCCCGTCAAGCCCGTGTGGACCGACGGCATCACGCGCGTCAACGTGTTCCTCAATGCCGGCCCCGACACCGAGTACAACATGGTCAACGCCGGTGCCGCCATCAACGAGGCCAATGAGCAGGAGATGTTTGAGCTCATCGATTCGCTCGATGACATGACCTGCTTGGTCATCAGCGGCTCGCTGCCTCCCAACACTTCCGAGGGCTTCTTGGCCGAGGTCCTGCGCCGTGTCAAGGCCAAGGGGGCCGAGTTCGTCCTCGACATCTCGAGCCATCAGCTGGCAGACCTCATTGCTCTGGAGCCACTGCTGATCAAGCCCAATGACGACGAGCTGCTTGACATCTTTGGCATTAAGGTGAGCGGTGGCGACGATGAGTCTGTTAAGGGCGCAATGGCTGAGCTTCATGCCAAGGGCGCCAAGAACGTGCTGCTGACCCTTGGTGGCGCCGGCGCGTACTTCTCCAACGGCGAGCATATCTGGTTTGCCAACCGCACCTTTGAGGTCAAGCTGCTGTCGACCGTCTGCGCCGGCGATTCCTCGCTGGCCGCCTTCCTGTCCGTGTGGCACGACGCCCCCGAGCGTGTTGAGGATGCCTTGCGTCTTTCGATGGCCACCGGCGCCAACGTGGTCGAGTGCCCCGGTCTGGGCGATTTTGCCAAGGTGGACGAATATAAGAAGCACATCGAGGTTCGCCAGGTCTGCTAGTCCCTGCACCTTGCCTGAATAGTTTGATTATTTCGCATCCGTCTTAGACTAGGACGGATGCGTTTTTGTTTATCGGACTTGCGTGTGCAGTGGAGGCTGTTTCTTGCTAGACTTCTTGCAGACGCAATCGATAGCCAATTTGATAGTCGCAGGAGGCCATAGGCATGTGCAATGTTTCTCTCAACGGTACGCAACCGTCTGATGCCTCCCTGCGCGTCCTGCGCGCGCTTGAGGCGGCTGGTCTTGAGGCTTGGTACGTTGGCGGTTGGGTGCGTGACGCCCTGATGGGATGCCCCAGCCACGATGTTGATATGTGCTGTAGCGGCCTGTGGCAGGAGTCCAAGGCGGCGCTCGAGGCCGCCGGCATCGTGGTTGTGGAGTCGGGCATTAAATTTGGCGGAATCACGGCTATTTCCGATGGCGAGCGTATCGAGGTCACCACGTACCGTCTGGATGGCTTCTATACCGATGGGCGCCATCCTCAGAGCGTCGAGCGCGCCGCCTCGCTCGAGGACGATCTGGCGCGCCGCGACTTTACCGTCAACGCCATGGCCTGGCATCCCGAGCGCGGGGTTGTCGACTGCTATGACGGCCAGGGTGATCTTGAGCGCAAGCTGATTCGCGCTGTCGGCGATCCCAAGCGTCGCTTTAACGAGGACGCCCTGCGCATGCTGCGTGCGGTGCGCTTTGCCTGCCGTCTGGACTTTATGATTGAGCCCGAGACCAAGCGTGCACTTGCCGAGTGCGCGCCGTTGCTTGATGCCGTGGCGCGTGAGCGTGTGCGTATTGAGCTCGAGGGCATTCTTTCGACCGGTCATGGGGGAGACGCGATGCTTCGCTATCCCGAGCTCATCTGCGCCGCCGTGCCCGAGTTGGCAGCGGGTCGCGGGTTTGATCAACGAAGTGTCTATCATGCGTTTAACGTCTACGAGCATATCGCTCGTGTGCTGACGGTGGCGGGGGAGCTCGCGCTGTGTGACGGCGTCGCGCCCTCGTCGAGCCTTATGTGGGCGGCGTTTTTGCACGATGTGTCCAAGCCCGAGTGCTTCACGGTCGATCACGCCGGCAGCGGACACTTCTACGGTCATCCCGAGCTCGGCGCCAAGAAGGCGCGCGTCATTATGCATCGCCTGGCCCTCTCGCACGACTTGGTGCGCGACGTGTGCCTGCTCATCAAATACCATGACAAGCCGCTGCGCCCCGAGCGCTCCTGCCTGCTCAATATGATGCGCGCGCTTTCGGGTGAGGGCGTCGACACGGCCCGCCTGATTGACGAGCTCATGGACCTTAAGCGTGCCGACACACTTGGCAAGGCCCCGTCGTGCTTCTATTATGTTGAGACGATTGAGGAGATGCGCGCGCTGGCGCACGAGCTGCTGAAGGCAGGGGAGCCCTATACGCTCAAGATGCTCGCCATCAACGGCGGCGACCTGATCCGTGCCGGAGTCAAGCCCGGGCCGGAACTGGGTCAGCTTCTCAACTCCGCCCTCGACGCCGTGATCGAAGACAACATTCCCAACGAGCGCGAAGCTCTTTTGGTTCATCTCAACTTGAATTAGCTACCCAGTTTACCTGTGTGTTCCATAACCTGCCGACAATTTTTCGGCAATTTGGAATTTCTTCTTGCGCTGACGTTTTTTGTCCCGTAATATATTTTCTCGCAGCACGGCAGTGCAGATTTCATGTGGCCCGTTCGTCTAGCGGTTTAGGACGCCGCCCTCTCAAGGCGGAGATCACCAGTTCGAATCTGGTACGGGCTACCACGCATCTGATACCCGGACTTCCTATGGAAGGTCGGGTTTTTTTATTTTCAAACAACCGTCTGCAATTCCCGTTTGAACCAGAGCTTTGCGTTCTGCCTATGGCCCTTACGGGTACAATATCCAAGATATTTTGACTGTTAGAAGGAGTCTCATGACGGAGTCCTCTCAGCATACGTCTAAGCCCCAGGTCGAGGTTGAGGCCTCGGGCGGAGATGACAATAAGGGCGCACGCCGCGGCGCCATCTTTATCGGCGTCGTGCTGGTAGGTTATATCGTCTATCTGGTGGTAACCGGGCAGATGGGGCAGTTCTGGGCCGCTATGTCGAGCGTCCAGGCGTCATGGCTCGTTGTCGCGTGTCTTTGCATGTTCATGTACCTGTTCTTTGGCATTGTGGCCTATGCGATCGCCGTCTGGCTCGATCCCAATTCGCCCGTCGGCATCCGCGACCTGATCTCGGTCGAGGCGAGTGGCATCTTCTTTGGTAACCTGACGCCCATGATGATGGGCTCCACCCCGGCTCAAATCTATCGCCTGACCAAGGCCGGCCAAAACGTGGGCGAGGCCGGCGCCACGCAATTCACGCGTTTTATTGTGTACCAGTTTGGCCTCGTTGCCTGGGGCGCTATCCTACTGCTTGCTCGCATGCCGTTTTTTGCCGAGCGCTATGGCGACATGACGTTGCTGTGCGTCTTTAGCTTTGGTGGGCACTGCTGCATCTTGCTGGGCATCTTCGCCGTCGCGCTCATGCCTAAGACCGTCACGCGCGTCGCCCATTGCATCATCAATTGGCTTGAGCGCATTGGTGTCTCGGCCACTAAGATCGAGGGATGGCGCACGTTTGTCGATGGCGAGATCTACTCCTTCTCCGAGAAGTTCAAGCTTTCAGCCGGACATTTTTCTTCCATGCTGCTCACGGTGGTCATCACCATGCTGCAACTCGCGTTTTTCTATCTGGTGGCGTATTTCCTGATGCTTGCCTTTGGCCACCACGAGGTCGACTTTTTCTCGGTCATGGCCGCGAGCGCCTTTGTCCAGCTGTTAAGCTCTGCGGTTCCCTTGCCCGGTGGAACTGGTGGCGCTGAGGGCGGCTTTGCATTGTTCTTGGGTCATTTCTTTGGGTCGGCTTCGACCGCCGGCTATCTGCTGTGGCGCCTCATTACGTTTATTGCGCCGACCATTTTGGCTGCGCCCCTGCTGGGACTTAAGAGCGCCCACAACGAGAGCATCCATGCGCGCTGGGATCGTGTGATGCGCAAGCTCGGCCGCACGCCTCAGACGCCCTCTGCGCCCACTATGCCGCACCCCACGAATGCTGTTACCGTTGATCCCAAGAAGCGCGCTCAGAAGGCTTCTGGGACCGCTAAGCCGGCTCATAAAGCCTATGTGCGCCAGACAGGCGATGGTATTCGCGTATCTCCGTCGGCACTCAATAAGAAGAAGCATCCTAAGTCGCAGTAGGGCAGTCGTGCGTTCTTCATGATGCGGGGCATATTTGTGCTGTATGGGGGATAATCCTCTTACGTAGATTATCTCTCATCTGTTGATGAATGCTTGCATATCGAAGGGACACGCCCATGGCAACCAGCAAACCGCGTCTTGATCGTCGCATCATTCGCAGCCGTAATGCCATCCTTTCGGCTTTCGAGCGCCTGCTCATGGAAAAGCCGCTGGCAGACGTTACGGTGAGTGCCATCGCGCGCGAGGCCAATGTCGACCGCAAGACCTTTTACGTTCACTTTGGTACGGTTGACGGCCTGCTCGATGCCATTGCCGTCGATGTGGTGGAGATGATTGTCGACTCGGTCGAGAAAACGCTTGCTTCTATGGACGGTGACACCAGCGAGCGCGCTCTTGGCGCGGCGGCGACCTTCTTTAAAACCGTTAATGAGGCACTGTGCAACAACTTAGTGCTCAATCGTCAGCTGATCGAGAATATTCCGCTCGATGATTTCATGGCTCGTCTTCGTGCGCCGCTCGAACATGAGATTGCCGAGCGCGATCTGCTGCCCCAAGGTCTCAAGGACGAGATGTTCGACTACTATCTGGCGTTTTTGCTGTCGGGTATTATCGGTATCTATCGCACGTGGGCGCTGTCTGACGGCTCGGTTCCTATCGAGCGCGTCTCTGAGGTCGCCAACGATCTGACTCTCAATGGTCTGTCGAGTCTGGAATCTCGCTTGGATTAGGCCTAGTTGGGCTCGCCGGCGTGGAAATTCCTGTTCCTGAGGTTCTCCGGCGCCTTGGAGACCTTGCCGGCGTAGGAGCTGTAGCCTGAGGATCCTTAAAAGAAAGTCCAGTTTATCCTTCCCACTCCAATTTTGGAATCCTCCGATGCGCCTTCGCACGCTCGCATGACCTCGATACCATGCGAGC